>DASUXE010000155.1:0-4746 GCA_036378075.1 Gammaproteobacteria bacterium | reverse complement strand
CCAGCAGTGTGAACACGGTGTCTCGCGGCAACCTGCCCGTTGCCGCGTCGCCCAGCAGCAATGCGAACCGGTTACTCATCAGGATCAGCATCAGAACGCCGGTGACTGCGGCCCAGGTAGCGGCGGTTTCGCGGGCAAGGTAGCGGTCAACGATGCGTATCATGTCGGAGAATCTGCCGGGGTTTCGCTGTGCCAAGAAAGATTGGGTTAAACTACGGCCTGCACATTTCGGCCGGCTTCGGGCACAACATCATGCCCGGCCGTAATCATACGCCAGCCGGCTATCATCCTGACTCCAGACGGAGGTTACATGCAATTCTCGGCAAAGACCGGCGATGTCAGCGCCCTGCCCACCGGTTGTCTGATCATCGGCGTGTTCGAAGGTGGAAAACTGGCGGGCATGGATTCCCGGCTGGACAGGACCAGCAACACGTATCTGGCCAAGATTCTGAAAAGCGGCGCCATCGAAGGCGACGTCGGACAGGCGTTGCTGCTGTTTGAAGTACCCGGCGTAGCTGCCGAACGTGTCTTGCTGGTCGGTCTGGGCGCGGAAAAGAAGCTCACTCTGCAGACCTATCGCAAAGCCTTGCGCAAGGCTGCCCAGACGCTCAACGAAGCGGGCGTAAAAGATGCCACCAATACGCTGTCGCTGCTGAAAGTCGGCGACACCGATGCCTACCTGCGCGCCCGTCACGGCGCCGAGGTGCTGGAAGATGCGAGCTATCGCTTCACCACCTGCAAGGGCAAACCGGACAAGAAACACAAACCCACTTTGCAGAAATGCGGCATGCTGCTGGCGGAGCGCCAGGAACTCCGCAGCGCGGAACGCGGTCTCAAAGAAGGCGCCGCTATCGCCGCCGGTGTTTCACTCGCCAAGGATCTCGGCAACCTGCCGCCGAATATCTGCACCCCCAGCTATCTGGTAAGCGAGGCTCGCAAACTCGCCAGGAATGGCAAACTGAAAGTGACCGTGCTGGAAGAAGCACAGATGCGCAAACTCGGCATGGGCGCATTGCTGGCAGTTGCGCGCGGCAGCCGCCAACCGCCGAAACTCATCGTCATGGAATACATGGGCGGCGCCAAGAGCGCCAAACCCCAGGTGCTGGTCGGCAAAGGCATCACCTTCGATTCCGGCGGTATCTCGATCAAACCGTCTGCCGCCATGGACGAAATGAAGTTCGACATGTGTGGTGCCGCCAGCGTGTTCGGCACCATGAAGGCCGTGCTTGAAATGGATCTGAAAATCAATCTGGTCGGCGTGGTCCCCACTTGCGAAAACCTGCCCGATGGCAACGCCGCCAAACCGGCGGACATCGTCACCACCATGTCCGGACAGACCGTGGAAATCCTCAACACGGACGCCGAAGGCCGGCTGATCCTGTGCGATGCACTCACCTACTCGCAACGCTTCAAACCCGCAGCGATCGTCGATATCGCCACGCTCACCGGTGCCTGTGTGATCGCATTGGGCGGCGTGGTGTCGGGTTTGCTCGGTAACAACGAAAGCCTGATCAAGGAACTGTGGAATGCCGGTGAAACCGCGGTTGACCGCGCCTGGCAGCTGCCGCTCTACGAAGACTATCAGGACGGACTCAAGAGCAATTTTGCCGATTTCGCCAATGTCGGCGGACGTGAAGGCGGTGCTATCACGGCGGCGTGCTATCTGTCACGCTTCACCAAAGACATGCGCTGGGCACACCTCGACATTGCCGGTACGGCGTGGAAAAGCGGTAGCGAAAAAGGCGCAACCGGCCGTCCGGTCCCGTTGCTGGTGCAATACCTGCTGGACCGTACCTGATCCGGACCGCACCGCCACTCTGCCGAGTGGCGGTGCGCTTTGTCGCCATGACTCAAATCGATTTCTACATTGTTTCGAATCGTCCCCGCCTGCAGTTTATCTGCCAGCTTGCGGAAAAAGTCTTCGCACTCGGGCATCGCATTTTCATCCATACCGGTTCGGAACAGGACGCACGCGCACTGGACGAGCTGATGTGGGTATTTCGCGATCGCAGTTTCCTGCCCCATTGTCTCGCGGGGACTGACGCCGATGCGGCGATCCAGATCGGTCGCGGCGAGGAGCCAGTCGGCGAATTTCAGGTACTGGTCAATCTGGCGCCGGAAGTTCCTTCCTTCTTCAGCCGCTTCGAGCGGGTAGCGGAAGTCGTGGATCAGGACGAACAGACACGCGCCCAGGGACGCGAACGCTTCCGTTTCTACAAGGATCGGGGCTATCCTCTCGAAACACACACGCTCTGATACACATTCATGTCTCCGACCCGCAAACCACCCGGTCCCGAACTCGATGACATTCCGCTGCTGGAAGACGTGGTGGAGCACGACTCCGTGGCCGCCGCTACAGATACCGGAGCAGTGGTCGTTCCAATGCCACAACCGGAAACCGAAACGCCATCAGCTGCCGTCGAAACCATCCCGCTCGATATCCTGAGCGAAGTGCTCACCGAACGCATCACGGCACTTACCGACCGCCTGTTGCGGGACGCGTCCGCCGAAATCCATGCCACCCTGGTAAACAAGGTCTGGGAAAAATTGCGTGACGAAATTCCCGCCCTGGTGGACGCCGCGCTGCGCGAAAACGGCGGGGACACCTGAGCCGGTGTGACGTGGTTTGGCCCGCCGCGACGGGGTTTGCTGCCCTGTTATAATCCCTGCCTGCCGCGCCCTGCGCGGTATTTTTTGACCGCTCTTGCCGGAACCCGCCGCCAATGGAAAAAAACTACGAACCGGGCGAGATCGAACGCCGCTGGTACGACACCTGGGACAAGACCGGCTGCTTCAAGCCCGCCGCGACCGGCACCCCCTACTGCATCCTGCTGCCGCCGCCCAATGTCACCGGCACCCTGCACATGGGGCATGCCTTCCAGCAGACGCTGATGGATGCGCTGATCCGCTATCACCGCATGCGCGGCGACGCCGCGCTCTGGCAATGCGGCACCGACCACGCCGGCATTGCCACCCAGAAGATCGTCGAAAACCAGCTCGCCGCCGCCGGCAAGACCCGCCATGATCTGGGCCGCGAACAATTCATCAAGCGCGTCTGGCAATGGAAAGAGGAATCCGGCTCGACCATCAGCCGCCAGATGCGCCGTATCGGCGATTCCTGCGACTGGTCGCGGGAACGCTTCACCATGGACGAAGGTTTGTCGGCCGCAGTTCGCAAGGTATTCGTCGAATGGTATCGCGCCGGCTTGCTGTATCGCGGCAAGCGTCTGGTGCATTGGGATCCGGTACTGCAAACCGCGGTCTCGGATCTGGAAGTCAACAACGAAGAACGCGACGGCAATCTCTGGTCGATTCGTTACAACGTAGCGAATCCCGGCGCCGGCGAACCGGATCATGTGGTTGTTGCAACCACGCGTCCGGAAACCATGTTGGGCGACGTCGCCGTGGCGGTGCATCCGGAAGATGAACGCTATCAGAAACTGATCGGCAAGTCCTTGCACCTCCCGCTCACGGACCGTCAGATTCCGGTTATCGCCGACGACTACGTCGATCGCGAATTCGGCACCGGCTGCGTCAAGATCACGCCGGCACATGACTTCAACGACTATCAGATAGGTCAACGGCACAAGCTCGACCTGATCAACATCTTCACACTTGATGCCAAAGTGAATGACGACGCGCCAGCCGCCTATCGCGGCATGGATCGCTTCGCCGCTCGCAAACAAGTGCTTGCCGATCTCGAAGCGCAAGGCTTGTTGATCGAGACCAGGAAACACAAATTGATGGTGCCAATAAGCCAGCGTTCCGACGCGGTTATCGAACCGATGCTGACCGATCAATGGTTCCTGGATCTGACTTCGGATACGCGCGTGGACGGCAAACCCGGTCCCGGCGGCAAAAAAGCCATTACAGAACCGGCGTTGAACGCAGTCCGCAACGGCGACATCACGTTCGTGCCGGAAAACTGGAGCGCCACGTACACGCAATGGCTGGACAACATCCAGGACTGGTGCGTGAGCCGTCAGCTGTGGTGGGGGCATCGCATTCCCGCCTGGTTCGACGAGGCCGGCAACATCTTCGTCGGAGAAGATGAAGCGGATGCGATTGCACACGGCGAACAGAAACCTGTCGGCCAACTGAAACAGGACGAAGACGTACTCGATACCTGGTTCAGTTCCGCACTGTGGCCGTTCTCCACGCTGGACTGGGAGGAGGGAAAACCGTTCGACGCACAGAACCAGTTCGTGCAGCAATACCTGCCCTCCTCGGTACTGGTCACCGGCTTCGACATCATCTTCTTCTGGGTCGCGCGCATGGTGATGGCCACCCAGTATTTCACCGGCAAGGTGCCATTCCGCGAGGTGTATATCAACGCGATCGTGCGCGATGCCGAAGGCCAGAAGATGTCGAAGTCCAAGGGCAATACGATCGATCCGCTGGACCTGATTGACGGCATCGAACTCGACGCGCTGGTAAAAAAATCCACCGCCTCGCTGCTGATTCCTCAGCAACGCGAAAAAGTCGAGAAACGGATTCGCCGCGATTATCCCGAGGGTATTCCGGCGGTTGGCGCCGATGCGCTGCGTTTCACGTTTGCTGCGCTTGCCACTTACAGCCGCACCATCAATTTCGATCTCAAGCGCTGTGAAGGTTATCGCAACTTCTGCACCAAGCTCTGGAACGCCAGCCGTTTCGTGCTGATGAATTGCGAAGGCTTTACCGCAAACGGCGAACCATCCCTGAAAACCCCGGCCGAACACTGGATCGTCAACAAGCTCGAACATT
>DASUXE010000154.1:0-6811 GCA_036378075.1 Gammaproteobacteria bacterium | reverse complement strand
GAAGATATCGTCTTCGAGAATACGGCGCTGGTCATTCAAATCCTTGCGGACTTTTTCCAGTTCCGATTTCTCGATCGCGAGCGCGCGAGTATCTTTTTCGACACCGTCACGCGTGAACACACGCACGTCGATCACGGTGCCGTCCATGCCCGGCGGTACGCGCAGCGAGGTGTCTTTCACGTCGCTGGCTTTCTCGCCGAAGATCGCCCGCAGCAGTTTCTCTTCCGGGGTCAACTGGGTTTCGCCCTTCGGCGTGACCTTGCCAACCAGAATGTCGCTGGCCTTCACTTCGGCACCGATGTAGGCGATGCCGGCTTCGTCCAGTTTCGACAGTGCACCTTCACCCACGTTGGGAATGTCGGAGGTGATTTCCTCGGAACCGAGCTTGGTATCACGTGCCACGCAGGTCAGTTCTTCGATGTGGATCGTGGTGAAACGATCTTCCTGCACCACGCGCTCGGAGATGAGGATGGAGTCCTCGAAGTTGTAACCGTTCCACGGCATGAACGCGACCAACATGTTCTGACCCAGCGCCAGTTCACCCATGTCGGTGGACGGACCGTCGGCCAGCGCATCGCCGCGCGCAATCACATCACCCGGCTTCACCAGCGGACGCTGGTTGATGCAGGTGTTCTGGTTGGAACGCGTGTACTTGGTCAGGTTGTAGATGTCGACGCCCGGCTCGCCGGCCTGGGTTTCATCGTCATTCACACGCACCACGATACGGCCGGCATCCACGGAATCGACCGTGCCGCCGCGACGCGCGGCCACCACCACGCCCGAGTCCACTGCCACGGTGCGTTCGATACCGGTGCCGACCAGCGGCTTCTCGGTCCGCAGCGTCGGCACAGCCTGACGTTGCATGTTCGAACCCATGAGTGCACGGTTGGCGTCGTCGTGTTCCAGGAACGGAATCAACGCGGCCGCAATCGACACGATCTGTTTCGGCGACACGTCGATGAACTCGATCTTGTCCGGTGTGGACATGCCGAATTCGTTCTGATGACGGCAGCTGACCAGGTCGTCAACAAAGCGGCCCTTGTCGTCCAGATGCGCATTCGCCTGCGCGATCACGTACTGGCCTTCTTCGATCGCCGACAGGTACACCATTTCATCGGTGACCTTGCCGTCCTTCACTTTGCGGTAAGGCGTTTCAAGGAAGCCGTATTCGTTGGTGCGGGCATAGACCGACAGCGAATTGATCAGACCGATGTTTGGACCTTCCGGCGTTTCGATCGGGCACACGCGGCCGTAGTGGGTCGGATGCACGTCGCGCACTTCGAAGCCGGCACGTTCCCGGGTCAGACCGCCCGGTCCCAACGCCGAGACGCGGCGCTTGTGGGTGACTTCCGACAACGGATTGTTCTGGTCCATGAACTGCGACAACTGCGAGGAACCAAAAAATTCCTTGATCGCGGCCGACACCGGCTTGGCGTTGATGATTTCCTGCGGCATCAGGCCTTCGGATTCAGCCAGTGCCAGGCGTTCTTTCACGGCACGCTCGACGCGCACCAGTCCGACGCGGAACACGTTCTCGGCCATTTCACCCACGGAACGCACGCGGCGGTTGCCGAGGTGGTCGATGTCGTCCACCGTGCCGTTGCCGTTGCGGATATCGATCAGCACGCGCAGCACGTCGACGATGTCGGAAGTATCACCCAACTCCTGCACCAGTTTCTGCGAGGCTTCATCGGCGCGCGCCTTGAAATACATCCCGTCGTACAGCACGCCCGGTCCGATGATCTGTTCACGGCCCACGCGGCGGTTGAACTTCATGCGGCCCACGGCCGACAGGTCGTAGCGCTCCATGGTGAAGAACAGATTGTGGAACAGGGTCTCGGCGGCATCCTTGGTGGGCGGCTCGCCCGGACGCATCATGCGATAGATTTCCACCATCGCTTCGAGTGGCGTCTTGGACGGATCCACGCGCAGGGTGCTGGAGATGTACGGTCCCTTGTCCAGATCGTTGGTGAACAGGGTGCGGATTTCCTTGACGCCGGCAGCGATCAACTCTTCCACCTTGGCGGCGGTCAGTTCTTCGTTGGCCTTGGCGAGCAACTCGCCGGTCGGGATCTGCACCACGTCGTGCGCCAGGGTCTTGCCGACCAGGTATTCCGGCGGCACCACCAGGGTCTTGATCTCGGCTTTTTCGAGTTCGCGGATGTGGCGCGCGGTGATGCGGCGGCCTTCCTCGACCAGTACCTTGTTCTTGATCTTGATTTCGAAGCCGGCGGTTTCACCGCGCAGACGCTCCGGCACCAGATCCAGTTTGATCTCGTCCTTGGACAGGTGGAACGTGTTGGTTTCGAAGAACAGCTTGAGGATCTGTTCATCGTCATAACCGAGCGCGCGCAGCAGGATGGTCGCCGGCAGTTTGCGGCGGCGATCAATACGCACGAACACAGCGTCTTTCGGATCGAATTCGAAATCGAGCCAGGAGCCGCGATAGGGAATCACGCGCGCGGAGAACAGCAACTTGCCGGAGCTGTGGGTCTTGCCCTTGTCGTGATCGAAGAACACACCCGGCGAACGGTGCAGCTGCGACACGATGACGCGCTCGGTACCGTTGATAACGAAGGTGCCGTTGTCGGTCATGAGCGGCAATTCGCCCATGTACACTTCCTGCTCCTTCACTTCTTTCGGACGGCGGTTGGCAACCGGCACATCCTTGTCGTACAGCGCCAGGCGCACCAGTACGCGCAGCGGTGCTGCGTAAGTCTGGCCGCGCACAATGCACTCCTTCACATCGAAGGCCGGTTCGCCGAGTTTGTACTCGACGTAATCGAGCGTGGCGTTGCCGGAATAGCTCGAAATCGGGAACACGGACTTGAACGCTGCGTGCAGACCGTTTTCAACGCGGCTGCCCGGCGCCTTGTCTTCCTGCAGGAACTGGCGATACGATTCGAGCTGGATGGCCAGAAGGTACGGCACGTCGAGCACGCTCGCACGTTTGCCAAAATCCTTGCGAATACGCTTCTTTTCGGTGAATGAGTAGGCCATCAGAATTACCTCGAAACAATCTCTGACCGAGCGGCGGTTCAGTTAAACAGGCGTACCAGCCGTTGACGCTTCCGGCGGCACGATGACGGTAAGCCGTCACCCATGAAACAGACAAAAAGCGGGAAAAGGCCGGTGGCTTACGCCACCAGCCAATCCCGTCAGCGGGGCATGTTGTTGCCCGCCATGTACTTCAGAACATCCAGAGCTTACTTGACCTCGACGGTCGCGCCGGCAGCTTCCAAGTCCTTCTTGAACTTGGCAGCATCGTCCTTGGACACGCCTTCCTTGACGTTCTGCGGGGCGCCTTCCACCAGGTCCTTGGCTTCTTTCAGGCCCAGACCGGTGATCGCGCGCACCACCTTGATCACTTCGACCTTCTTCTCGCCGACGGCCTTCAGCACCACGGTGAATTCGGTCTGCTCTTCGGCAGGCGCCGCAGCGGCACCACCGGCGGCGGGGGCCACGGCCACAGCGGCAGCAGCGGACACGCCAAACTTCTCTTCCATCGCGGAAATCAGATCCACGACTTCCATCACGCTCATCTTGGAAATGGTTTCCAGAATGTCTTCTTTAGAAACGGCCATTTTCGTAACTCCTGACTAAATATGTATTCCGAATCGGTTTATCAAGCAGCCTGCTTCTGGTCGCGCACGGCGGCTACCGTACGTACCAGCTTGGCGTGAGGTTCGGCCAGAGTCCGCACAAACTTCTCGATCGGCGCCTTCATGACGGCCATGAGCGTGGCAATCGCCTGCTCACGGGTCGGCAGTTTGGCCAACCGATCAAGGTCCGCGGCCGGCAGCAGCTTGCCACCCAGGGCAAGTGCCTTGACCACGAACTGTTCATTGTTCTTGGCAAAATCCTTCGCTATCCGCGCGGCTGCACCCGGATCCTCGTTGGAGAACGCCAGAATCAGCGGTCCCTTCAGGGAATCCTGCAGGCACTCGTATTCGGTACCTGCGATGGCTCGCTTGGCCAAAGTGTTCTTGACGACCTTCAACCAGACACCGTCCTGACGCGCTTTCACGCGCAGGCTGGTGATCTGCTCGACGGTCAGTCCGCGGTATTCAGCAGTGAGGGCAGACAATGCCTTCGCCGCTACCGCGTTCACCTCGGCAACAAGAGCCTGTTTCTCTTCCAGTCTCATCGGCACGGATGAATACCTCCTGATTTGCACCGTTACACCGGACGCCGAATCCGTTCTGCGTCCACCCTTGCCCTTGCGGGCTTCACGGTGACCAAACCAGTTACCTGATCCGGATACCACCGTCTGCGTGAGCCGACGTTGCCGTCATTAAGTCGCCCGTCATCCAGACTGGCTTCACTCACGGTCTTTGACGTGCCAGACACATGCTCTGGCCGCATCAAAACTTTGTTAAACCTTCAACCCGGTGCCGCCGATTACAGCGACAGCGAGCCCTGATCCACCGCAATGCCCGGACCCATTGTCGAGGTCACGGTGATTTTCTTCAGATAAATACCTTTCGCAGTCGCCGGCTTGACCTTGTTAAGGTCGGCCAGCAACGCCTGCAGGTTTTCCTTCAATGCGTTGACGTCGAAATCGGCCTTGCCGATCGTGCAGTGCACGATGCCGGCCTTGTCGGCGCGATAACGCACCTGGCCCGCTTTCGCGTTCTTCACCGCATTCGCCACGTCCGGCGTCACAGTGCCGACTTTCGGGTTCGGCATCAGGCCGCGCGGACCCAGTACCTGACCCAGCTGGCCGACCAGACGCATCGCATCCGGGCTTGCGATCACGACGTCGAAATCCATCTTGCCGCCCTTGATGCTCTCGGCCAGATCCTCGAAACCGACGATATCTGCACCGGCCTTCTTGGCGGCTTCCGCATTCGCGCCCTGCGCGAACACCGCGACCCGCACGCTCTTGCCGGTGCCGTGCGGCAACACGGTCGAACCGCGC
The DNA here is from genome assembly GCA_036378075.1 of Gammaproteobacteria bacterium. Classification (GTDB taxonomy): domain Bacteria; phylum Pseudomonadota; class Gammaproteobacteria; order Natronospirales; family REEB76; genus DASSKW01. Next base: position 1,890 of record DASUXE010000154.1, on the reverse strand, counting down.
ACCACCTGGTCGGATTTCTTGGCATCAATGCCGAGGTTGACCGCGACGTCCACCGACTCGCGGAACTTCACCTTGGAATTCTCCTTGATCAGCGACAGCGCCTCGTCCACGGCATAGAACTTGCCGGCTGTGATCTTCTCTTTCGCTGCGCGCAAACGTTTACCGAGCTTAGCCATTTACAGACCCTCCACGTCAACGCCCATGCTGCGGGCACTGCCCGCAATGGTGCGTACCGCTGCTTCCATATCGGCTGCCGTGATGTCCGGCATCTTGACCTTGGCGATCTCTTCCAGCTGCTTGCGGTTGATCTTGCCAACCTTGTTGGTGTTCGGCGTGGCGCTGCCTTTGGCAAGGCCGATGGCCTTGCGGATCAACACCGACGCTGGCGGCGTCTTGGTGATGAAGGTAAAGCTGCGATCGCTGTAAACCGTGATCACCACCGGTGTCGGCAGACCCGGTTCGAGTTTCTGCGTCTGCGCATTGAACGCCTTGCAGAACTCCATGATGTTCACGCCCTGCTGACCGAGCGCCGGACCGACCGGCGGACTCGGGTTCGCCTGACCTGCAGGGATCTGCAGTTTGACGAATGCCTGAATCTTCTTTGCCATGTTGCTCTCCTCGTGGGTGTTAACGCCGTTACTTAATTAAGTAACGGCTCCCCGCATCTCCCTGCTGTTAAACGGTGCGTCCTGCACCGCCACATAATCACATCAGGACTTTTCGACCTGACTGAATTCCAGTTCCACCGGCGTGGAGCGGCCGAAAATCAGCACCGCAACCCGCAACCGGTTCTTTTCGTAATTCACTTCTTCGACCACGCCGTTGAAATCGTTGAACGGCCCGTCGGTTACACGCACCACTTCGCCCGGCTCGAACAGCACCTTGGGCTTGGGTTTCTCCACGCCTTCCTGCACGCGTTGCAGAATCGCGTTGGCTTCCTTGTCAGTAATCGGCGCCGGCTTGTCCGGGGTGCCGCCGATGAATCCCATCACCTTCGGCACACTCTTCACCAGGTGCCAGGTCTCGTCGTCCAGCTCCATCTGCACCAGCACGTAGCCGGGGAAGAACTTGCGTTCGCTGCGGCGCTTCTGGCCTTCGCGCATCTCCACCACTTCTTCGGTGGGGACCAGGATCTCGCCGAACTTGTCGGCCAGTCCGCTGCGTTTGACGCGCTCGGCGAGCGACCGCTTTACGGAAGACTCGAAGCCTGAATAGGCATGTACCACGTACCAGCGCAAGGGCATTGCTTTAACCCCCCTGACCGGTCAGGCCACGCAGCGCCCAAAACAGGAAAATGTCGAGCAACCACATCATCACGCCTACCGCCAGCACCACCACGATCACGGCCAGCGTGGTCTGGATGGTTTCCTCACGGGTCGGCCAGACGACCTTGCGCACTTCGTTGCGCGAACTGCTGATAAAACCCCAGGTGGCGCCGCCCAGACGGGTCTGGTACGCCAGCGCGAACCCCAGCACCAATCCCAGCACGACATAGCCGCCGCGCAGCAATTCGTTCTGGGTCCCGAACCAGTAGTACGCGAAAATTCCGGCCACGATCAGAATGATCGCGCCCAGAAATTTCACCGTGTCGAGGCCGCTGCCCTGGACTTCCGGTTTGTCACTCATCGTGTCTGTCAAACCTGTATCTGTGTGGCCGTAGTGGCAGGCCAGGAGGGAATCGAACCCCCAACCTGCGGTTTTGGAGACCGCCGCTCTGCCAATTGAGCTACTGGCCTGTACCTCGAACTGTTACTCGATAATCTTGGCGACGACGCCGGCACCGACGGTGCGGCCACCTTCGCGGATGGCGAAACGCAGACCGTCTTCCATCGCGATCGGGTTGATCAGGCTCACCACCATCTTGATGTTGTCGCCCGGCATCACCATTTC
>DASUXE010000153.1:0-4694 GCA_036378075.1 Gammaproteobacteria bacterium | reverse complement strand
ACGGTACTGGTACTTTCTGTTTGTGCACCCCGACGTACTGGAGAATGTGCTGCGTATCTGGCGCCGCCGGGCATCCGGTCCGGCGTTTCTGGCGCGCCGGGCACGCCGGCATATCCTGACCGAAGTCGGTGCGCAAATGGGACAGTCGGTGACGCTGATTCGCAGCCTGCTGGCAGTGATTTTTCTGCTTGGCCTGCTGGGTTCGCTGACCGGGTTGATGCAGGTGCTTGGGGCAATGACGTTAACCGGTAGCGCCGGGACCCGGGCGCTCGCGCACGGTATTGCTGCCTCGGCGATCCCGGTGGTGACGGCGCTCGCGGTGGTTGCCACCGGGGTGTTTTTCAATCAGGAACTTGCGCAACGCGTGGTACGCGAAACCCGCTTGTTGCGCGATCAACTGCGGCGTAGCTGATCGTCATGCGCATATCGCTTTCGATGTTGTTCGGTCTGCTGGTGGCGCTGGGGGTGTTCCTGGTGGTGCAGAGTTTCGTGGTGCAGAGCCAGTTCCGGCTGACCACCAATGAGCAGTATCAGGACAGCGGTCTGGTAAGTTTCACCGGTGGTACCCAGGGCGTGCAGATGCAGTCCAACGGCAAACCCCAGAAGCCGGTGGCCTTCAATGAACCACCCTTGCCACCTGTTGGCAGTCTGGCAGCAGTCAAGCCGCCATCCATCGCTGCGCCCGGCATGGCGATGCCGCAGGTCGAATTGCCATTTGGAGTAAGTGCGAATGCAGCACCGGCCGAGCAACTGGCAGGCGAGCAGGAAGCGGCACCAGCCGCTGCGGCGCCGGCATCGCAACAGCCGGTGCTGAGAGCCGGCAATCTGGTATTGATCCACCGTGTCGAGCCCGATTACCCGACACGGGCAATTCAGCAGCGGATAACCGGTTCGGTGACGGTCAAATTCACGGTGGAGCCAGACGGCAGCGTCAGTTCCCCGACGGTCACCAAGGCAGAGCCGCGCCGGGGCATCTTCGACGATGCGGCATTGCGCGCGGTGCTCAAGTGGAAATTCAAACCCATTCCTGCAGCGACACAGACCTCTGTGACGCTGGTGTTTAACCTGAATCTCGGTTAGTTCGCATGCGAAGTCTGATACGAATCCTGTTGGCGACCGGTCTGCTGGCCAGTGCGGCGATCGCGCAGGCGGTGACCGTGCCCTTGAGCCGGAGCCTGTTGTCGACCGATACCTATCAGCGTTTGAGTTCTGTGCAGCATATGATCGAGACCGGTCAGTACGACGATGCACTGAGCCGGCTTAACAGTTTGGTTCCGCGTGTGCAGTCCAACAGCTACGAATATGCGGTCACCTTGCAGAACATTGCCTATCTGTACATATCGCGCGGTGATTTCAATTCGGCGTTGCCGTACATGAATCGTGCCATGCGTGAAAATGCCATGCCGCCCTCGGCGCAGCGGCAACTGGTATTGGATCTGGCGAAACTGTATGTCCGCACTGGACAATACAGCGACGCGCAGAGGGTAATGGGTGTGTACATGAAGGCGGAGGCAAATCCGCCTGCGGATGCCGACATGCTGGTTGCAACCGTTGACGCGAAGCTCGGCCAGTGCCGCTCAGCCCTGCCGTACGCAAAGCGCGCGGTGCAGAACAACGCCGAGGCACCCGAATCCTGGTATCAGTTATGGATTGCCTGTGCCTACAGCGTGAAGCAGTACAGCGCGGCGGTGGACGGTTTATACGCTGCACTGGAACGCTGGCCGGACAAGTCGGACTACTGGCGTCAGCTCGGACAGACATACGCGCAGAATGGAGACAATGACAAGGCACTGGGGGTGTTTGCCCTCATGTATCGTCAGGGCCTTGCGCAGAATGAACAGGACTATCTGAATCTGGTGTCCCTGTACATGCAGAACAATGAGCCCTATGAAGCGGCGGGCGTGCTGCAGAAAGGATTGGATGCCGGGATCGTGACTGCCAACGAAAGCAACTACGATCTGCTGGCCGCAACCTGGCTGGACGCGAAAGAGTACGACAAGGCGATCACCACCTTGGGGCAGGCGGCGAAATACGCCAAGACCGGCGATGCCTACCTGAAACAGGCGCAGCTTTATCAGCAGTCTCATGAGTGGTTTTCAGTGATCAGGGCCACGCAACGGGCCTTGCAGAAAGGCAGCTTGCAGCGTCCGGGACGCGCCTGGCTGCTGCAGGGAATTGCCCAGGCGGAGAACAAGCAGTATCCGGAAGCGGCCACTGCGCTCAAGGAAGCGTCCAAATACGAGGACGTGCGGGGCGAGGCGGAAACCTGGCTGCGTTACGTCAATACCCGCGCAGGCCAGGGTTTCTGAATCAGCCCGCGCCGGGCCGTTGAACCACGACGCGTACAAATGCCGAATGGATGCTGCTCAATCCGGTTGGCCCGTGCGCCCGCACACTTGTCATCGTCAATCTTCGGCACGCTGTTCCTGATCCGTTTCTGAACACTGCACCCAATCGGGTTCACCGCATTTTTGAAGGACACAGGCGCGCACGGTATCTCGCAGGGCGCGCGCATGTTCACCACGTGGGCCTTGCGGAAACAGCGGCGGGAGTATTTCAACCGAAATCCGCCCGGCGCGTGGCAGCAAGGTGTTGGCGGGCAGAATATCGCGTGTTCCGCGGATGGCAACCGGCACCACCGGAATGCCGGCGCGGGTCGCGGCCATGAACGCGCCCAAATGGAAGTTCCGGAGTCCGGGTTCGGCGTTAAATGTCCCTTCCGGGAATATCCCAAGCGAGGCGCCGGCACGCGCCAGCTGGATCAGCCGCGAGGCATCGCCACGGGCCGCCCGTTTGTCGAAGCGCTCGACGAATTCCGAGCCGAGGCGCGCCAGCAGCCGGCCTACCAGGGGAGTGCGGGTAATTTCGCGCTTGATGACGAAACCGAAATGGGGTGGCAGTACTGCGGTGAGCAGGGGGCCGTCCAGGTAGCTGGCATGGTTGGCTACCACGATGCAGGACTGGGCGGGCAGGTATTCCAGGCCCTCGATTTGCAGCGGGACCCCCATCAGATGGAACAAGAGCCGGGCCATGCGCCGGGCGGTGCGCCGGCGCCGGTGGCGTCCGGGGATACAGATCACGGTGACGGCCGCCGGCACCACGAATAGCAAGCCGGCCAACCAGGTGCGGGCCGGGAAAGTCAGCTGGTGGACGGTGGAAAAGGGCTTGGGCATGGCGGCGCAGTATCCGGATTAGGGCGGGTACCCGCAAGACCGAATCGGGCGTATAATATTTGACATAAAAATGTGATGCCCGTCACGGTCTTGGGGAGCCATGGAATCCACAATGACTGGGCCTGAAAGTGGATCTGCAGATGTTTCGTGTGCGAAGCGACCTGCATGTCGAACAGCAGCGAGGTCAAAAACATGAGTGAGTTTAACAGTCGTGTGCCCGATCACAGTGCACAGGTTAATACAGGGAACAACCTGCCGCTTCCGGCAACCGGTAGCGGACGTGACATTGAACGTTTCCTCGATGCGATGTGGGGTGAGCGCGGACTTGCCGAGAATACTCTGTCCGCCTATCGGGCGGATCTGGTAGGTCTGGCCCGCTGGTTGGAAGATCGCGGCATGGAACTGCGTAACGTGCAGCGCGAGCATCTGCTCGAATTTCTTGCCTGGCGTGTCCAGCACGGCACCCGTCCGCGTTCCACTGCGCGGCAGCTGTCCAGTGTGCGGCGGTTTTTCCGCTTCATGCTGCGCGAAGGCATTATTCACGAAGATCCAAGCACTCGCATCGACATGCCCAAGTTGGGCCGTCCGTTGCCGAAATCGTTGCCCGAGACCGACGTGATTTCTCTGCTCAAGGCACCGGATGTATGTGAGCCGCTGGGTATCCGCGATCGCACCATGCTCGAACTACTGTATGCCACCGGTCTGCGGGTTTCCGAGCTGGTCACGCTGCGGGTCAGCCAGGTAAACCTGCGGCAGGGCGTGGTGCGCGTAGTCGGCAAGGGTAACCGCGAGCGTTTGGTCCCGATGGGCGAGGAAGCCCAGAAATGGCTGGAAAAATATCTCAGTGACGCACGCCTCGATATTCTCGGCGGACGTCAGACCGATTATCTGTTTCCGACCCGGCGTAGCGATTACATGACGCGCCAGGCGTTCTGGCACATCATCAAGCGCTATGCGCAGAAGGCCAATATCCATGTTGCGTTGTCGCCTCATACGCTGCGGCATGCGTTTGCAACACACCTCCTGAATCACGGCGCCGACCTGCGCGTGGTGCAGATGCTGTTGGGTCACAGTGATGTGTCCACCACGCAAATCTACACCCACGTGGCCCGCGAACGTTTGAAGGACCTGCACGCGGCACATCATCCCCGCGGCTGATCCGGAAGCCGCTCAGCAGCGGTTTGCGGTTGCTGTATGATGACGGAACCCGTGCCGTGGCGCGCGGTCTGTTTCGATGTGCCCCTCACCAATAGCGGGTCGTGATGAAGCGTTTCCTCGCAATAGCTGTCTGTGCCCTGTGCCTTGGTTCTTTAGGGGCTTATGCCGCTGACGATACCGCTACGGTAATCGCACGTCTTGCCCGGCAGTTGCAGGTGAAACCCGGCGACATCAGCCCTGCACCCATCCCCGGCATGTACCGTATTCTGCTCGGTCCACAGGTCGCATATGTGTCGGCCGACGGGCGTTATTTTCTGCGTGGGGACATCATCGATCTCAAGAATGGCAAGAACCTGACCGCCG
>DASUXE010000152.1:0-6233 GCA_036378075.1 Gammaproteobacteria bacterium | reverse complement strand
GGCCCGGTGAGACGCTGCCTCGGCGAGGCTTGCTGAGTATGGCAGCGCCACGCTTCATCCATTTGCGTCTGCATACCGAGTATTCGCTGCTCGACAGCGTTATCCGTGTGCCCGAATTGATGGAGGAGGCAGCCGCCCAGGGCATGCCGGCTCTTGCGCTGACGGATCAGGGCAACCTGTTTGCACTGGTGAAGTTTTACAAGGAAGCCCAGAAGCGGGGTATCAAACCCATCGTTGGTGCCGATCTGCGGCTGCGCGATCCGGAAAGTGATCAGTTTCATACTTTCACGCTGCTGTGTTGCGACATGACCGGATACCGGAACCTTTCGGCGCTCATTACGCGCAGTTTCCAGGCTGGCCAGCAACGCGGGTTGCCCATGGTGGATGCGGATTGGCTGGATACCGGCACCGAAGGGCTGATTGCCTTGTCTGGAGGCGCACAGGGTGAACTGGGGCGTGCCCTGCTTGCGGACCGTGATACTTCCGCGCTGCTCGGGAACTGGCAGCAGCGTTTTCCCGAACGCTTTTACATCGAGTTGCAGCGCACCGGGAGAGAAAACGAAGAACAGTATCTGCATGCCGCGGTTGACCTTGCCGGACGTCACGGCATTCCGGTGGTCGCGACCAATGACGTGAGATTTCTGCGTCAGACCGATTTCGAGGCGCATGAAGCGCGCGTCTGCATTCAGGAAGGCCGGACCCTGAACGATCCGCGCCGGCCGCATCGCTACACCGATCAACAGTATCTGCGCAGCGAAGCCGAGATGCTGCAGTTGTTTGCCGATATCCCGGAGGCACTGCAAAACTCTGTCGAGATTGCGCGTCGCTGTAACCTGAGTTTGCAGATGGGGCAGAACTATCTGCCTGCTTATCCGGTGTCGGACGGACTCAGCATCGAGCAGTTTCTGAGAAACGAATCCGAAGCCGGCCTGGCACGCAGACTTGCTGTCATGTTCGCGGGCCTAGGTGGCGAGGAACGCGCGGCGAAAGAACTGCCCTATCGCGAACGTCTCGCGCTTGAGTTGGACGTGATCGTAAACATGGGCTTCCCCGGTTACTTCCTGATTGTCGCGGACTTCATCCGCTGGGCCAGACAAAACGGTGTGCCGGTGGGACCGGGACGTGGCTCTGGCGCCGGTTCGCTGGTGGCTTATGCGCTCGAGATCACCGATCTTGATCCGCTCAAATACGACTTGCTGTTCGAGCGCTTCCTGAATCCGGAACGCGTCTCGATGCCGGACTTCGACGTGGACTTCTGCATGGAAGGCCGCGATCGGGTGATCGATTACGTGTCGGAACGGTACGGCCGTGACCGGGTTTCGCAGATTATTACCTACGGCAGCATGGCAGCGCGCGCCGTGGTACGTGACGTCGGCAGGGTGCTGGGGCATCCCTACGGTTATGTGGACCGGATCGCAAAGCTGATTCCGTTCGAAATCGGCATGACGCTGGACAAGGCGCTCGACGACGAAGCCGAACTTCGCAAGCTTTATGAGACGGATGACGAAGTCCATCAGCTCATTGATCTGGCGCGCTCACTGGAAGGCCTGGCGCGTAATGCCGGAAAACATGCCGGTGGCGTAGTGATCGCGCCTTCCGCGCTGACGGATTTCATGCCGCTGTATTGTGAAGAAGGGAGCATGCACCCCGTCACCCAGCTCGACAAGGACGATGTCGAGGCAGTGGGGTTGGTCAAGTTCGACTTCCTCGGTTTGCGCACCCTGACCATCATCGATTGGGCGGTGCAGATCATCAATCAGCTGCGCAGCGCCAGCGGCGAACCGCTACTCGACATCACCCAGTTGCCGATGGATGACGCGGCTGCCTACGAATTGCTGAAACGATGCCAGACCACCGCGGTGTTCCAGCTCGAATCACGCGGCATGAAGGATCTGATTCGCCGGCTCAAACCCGATCGCTTCGAGGATATCGTGGCATTGGTGGCGTTGTTTCGTCCCGGTCCGCTGCAGTCCGGCATGGTGGACGATTTCATCAACCGCAAGCATGGACGCCAGCGGGTTGATTACCCGCATCCTAAACTCGAACCGATACTCAAGCCCACTTATGGTGTGATCCTGTACCAGGAACAGGTGATGCAGATCGCGCAAGTGTTGGCCGGTTACACCCTGGGTGGTGCGGATCTGTTGCGTCGCGCCATGGGCAAGAAGAAGCCCGAGGAGATGGCGAAGCAGCGCGACATCTTCGTCAGCGGAGCTCTGGCCAACGGCGTCGAGCAGGCGCAGGCGACGCACATTTTCGACCTGATGGAAAAATTCGCGGGTTACGGTTTCAACAAGTCGCACTCGGCCGCATATGCGTTGCTGTCTTATCAGACTGCCTGGCTGAAAGCGCATTATCCCGCGGCATTCATGGCAGCCGTGTTGTCATCGGACATGGATCACACCGACAAGGTGGTGATGCTGATCGACGAATGTCAGCACATGAACATTGCGATCCTGCCGCCCGATATCAATTTGTCGGAATACAAGTTCACCGTAGCCGACGAGCGCGGCATCCGTTACGGACTCGGTGCGATCAAGGGCGTGGGACTGGCGGCCATCGAGGGCGTGCTCGAAGAACGCAAGCGCGGCGGAGTGTTCGATGATATCGAGGACTTCTGCAGGCGCGTGGATCTGCAGAAATCAAATCGTCGGGTGATCGAGGCGCTGATTCGGGCCGGCGCGATGGATTCGCTGGGACCGAATCGTGCCACGCTGGTGGCGCGCTTGCCGGATGCGCTGGCGCTGGCAGAGCAGAATACCCGCGCTGCGGCGGCAGGTCAGGACGACATGTTCGGGCTTGCGGCGCAGGCAACGGCGGCGGAGAAGCCGGTGCATACGCCGGTCACGGTCGAGGACTGGGACGAAGATGAACGCCTGCGCGGTGAAAAGGAAACCCTGGGCCTGTACCTCACCGGGCATCCCATCATGCGTTACCTGCGTGACCTGCAACCGGTGGTGAGTGCGCCGATTGGCGAGCTGGTGAGTGAAGCGCCGCCGGAAAGCAGTGGTGAACGCAGCTATGGCTACGGCGGGCCTTCACGCACGGTCATCGTTGCCGGGCTGGTGATGGATCTGCGCAAGCGGGGTAACCGGGTCAGTCTGGTGCTGGATGACCGGACCGGCCGGATCGAGGTGACCTTGTTCGAAGAGGCCTATAACCGTTTCCGTTCCCTGGCGGTGAAGGACAACGTGGTGGTGGCCGAAGGCAAACTTGCGTTCGACGAGTTCATCAATGCCTGGCGTGTCACGGCCAAGGACATGTTCGGCGTTGACGAGTTGCGCGAACGCTATGTCCGGCGCCTCGATATCCACTGGCAGGCGGAGGGGGTGACGCCAGAGTTTGCGACCCGGCTCAAGGAGACCCTGAAACCCTACCTGGGTGGGCGCTGCGCGGTTTGCGTGGGCTATCGGGGGGGCGGCGCAAGCGTGCCGGTGCCTTTAGGCGACAGCTGGCGGGTGCATCCGTCGGAGGCCCTGGTGCGGAAGCTGGAAGCCTGGCTGGGTGCCGAGCGGGTAGTGCTCCATTATGGTCCCCGTGCGGCGGCCGCGAACCGGGAAACGGTGAGCGTTTGACGCAGACGGGGCTTGTGCGGTCTGCCGCCAGCCGGTAAGGTTTGCGGCCTAATCAGACTATAATTTCACAATGAATCTGAATTTTCTTGAATTTGAACAGCCTATCGCCGAACTCGAAGCCAAGATCGAGGAGTTGCGCTTCGTGGGCGACGAATCCGCCGTCAGCATTACCGAAGAAATCGAACGGTTGCAGGCCAAAAGCCGCACCCTGACCGAGAATATCTTCTCCAATCTGAATGCGTGGCAGGTGGCACAACTGGCGCGTCATCCGCAGCGCCCGTACAGCCTCGATTATATCCAGCGCGTTTTCACCGATTTCGAGGAATTGCACGGTGACCGTGCGTTTGCTGACGACCCGGCGATCGTCTGCGGCGTGGCGCGTCTCGACGGCCGGCCGGTGGCGGTGATCGGCGAACAAAAAGGCCGCGACACCAAGGAGAAGGTGCGCCGCAATTTCGGCATGCCGCGTCCCGAAGGTTATCGCAAGGCACTGCGCATCATGAAGCTGGCGGAACGCTTCCGTTTGCCGTTGATGACCTTTATCGACACGCCCGGTGCGTACCCCGGAGTCGGCGCCGAAGAGCGCGGTCAATCCGAGGCCATCGCGCGCAATCTGTTCGACATGAGCATGCTGCGGGTCCCGATTATCTGCACGGTGATCGGTGAAGGCGGTTCTGGCGGTGCGCTGGCGATCGGTGTGGGTGACCGGGTCCTGATGTTGCAGTACAGCATCTACTCGGTGATTTCCCCGGAAGGTTGCGCCTCGATCCTGTGGAAGAGTGCATCCAAGGCCAGCGAAGCAGCGGAAGCCATGGGCATCACCGCCGAGCGGCTCAAGAGTCTAGGTTTGATCGATGCGGTGTTGAAGGAACCGCTGGGCGGCGCGCACCGTGACATCGACGCGGCGGCAGCCGCGATCAAGCGCGCGCTGTCCGACAATCTGGCACATCTGGAACACAAATCCATGGACGAATTGCTGGAAGCCCGCTACAAGCGCTTTACGTCGTTCGGCAGCTTCAAGGAATGAGCGCGCCGGACGCGGCGTCCGGCCCGTCATGGTGAAATTCGATCCCCATAACATTGTTGACCTGCTGCGCACCCTGCCGGCAGCGCCGCGCTATTGGGTCGGATTCAGCGGCGGGCTTGATTCAACCGTACTGTTGCATGCCCTGGTCACGCAGCGTGACCAGCTGCCGGGCGAACTGTGCGCCATTCATGTCAACCACGGACTGCATCCGGACGCCGAGGTGTGGCAGCGCGAATGTGAAGCGCTTTGCCAGACCCTGAATGTGGAGCTGGTGGTGGAGACCGTGCGGGTTCCGCTCAATCAGGGGACCAGCCTCGAAGCGGAAGCGCGCGAACGCCGCTATGCAGTCTATGCCGCGCATCTGGGGCCCGGCGATTGTCTGTTACTGGCACATCATCGCGACGACCAGCTGGAAACCTTTTTGCTGCAGGCGTTGCGTGGTACCGGTCTGGCGGGCCTGGCGGCAATGCCGCAAGTGGCGGATTTCGGCTCCGGACGTCTGGTGCGGCCGCTGCTGAACGTGACACGTGAGGCGCTCGCGGACTGGGCGCGCGAGCGGAAACTGATCTGGATTGATGATTCCAGCAACCTCGATCTGAAATTCGATCGCAACTATTTGCGTCACGAAGTATTGCCGCGTCTCAAGCAACGCTGGCCTGCAGCGGCCGAAACCGTGGCGCGTACCACACGCCACTGTGCAGAAGCGCTGGAGTTGCTGAACACACAGGCGGCACAGGATCTGCAGGATTACGGCAGAATGGCCGATGGTTCGCTGGCATTGCAGGCACTCCGGGAACTGTCCCGGCCGCGGGCCAAGCAGCTGATTCGGTATTGGCTGGCCCAGTCGGGGTTGACGCCACCGCCTGCCCACAAGCTGGAACAGGTCTTTACAGATGTGCTGGCCGCCCGCCCGGATCGCGTGCCCTGTGTGAACTGGCCGGGTGCCGAATTACGCCGTTACCATGACCGCCTGTATGCAGAGCCGCCGTTGGCGGCCTTGCCCGGACCGTTCCTGCTGCGTGCGGGTGAATGCCGGGAGCTTGGGCCAGGATTGGGGAGGCTAGGACTGCTGCCGGCGGATACCGGCATCCGCGCCGAGGCATGCCCGGATGAGGGCTTGCAGGTGGTATTTAGAGCGGGGGGCGAGCAGTGCCGGCCGGCCGGGCGTACCCACCACCGGCCACTCAAGAAATGGCTGCAGGAACTTGGAGTACTGCCGTGGAAGCGCGCCTGCCTGCCGTTATTGAAGCGCGACAACGAACTGGTGGCGGTCGCGGGACTGTTTACGTGTGAACCCTGGCAGGCAGAGAGCGGCAAGCCGGCGTTGCGCGTGGTCTGGGAGGATGCGCCGACGTTCCTCAGCGATCCTAAAAAAACAACTGATTCTGAAGGATAAAGCGGCGCCGCTTCTTTTTAATCCGGAGCGATTCTGTTACCCTGTTCTCCCGATTTCGCAAGGTCATTCCGGCCCTGCATCGGGAGTTTCGAATGACTCATTTCGTATTTGTTACCGGCGGCGTAGTCTCTTCACTGGGCAAGGGTATTTCTTCCGCCTCCCTGGGCGCGATCCTCGAAGCCCGTGGCCTCAAGGTCACCATGGTCAAGCTCGATCCCTACATCAATGTGGATCC
>DASUXE010000151.1:0-6938 GCA_036378075.1 Gammaproteobacteria bacterium | reverse complement strand
GGTGCCACCCGAGTTCACTACATTAACGCTCTGTACGTTGACCGGCAGCGCATTGCCAGTGCTGTCCTTCAGTTTCGCTGCCACGGCACCGTTCGTGTTCAGCATCCAGACTGTGGACAACGTCATGGTGTCGGCAGCGCTGGTGAACGAGCCGTTGTTCACAGTCAAGGAGAAGATGTATATGCCATCGACGTCCGGAGTAAAGGTCGGCTTGGTGCTGGTTGCGTCACTCAGGGTTGCGCTGCTGCCGCTTGGGGCGGAGGCGATCTGCCAGGCGTAGGTGAGCGTTGCGCCCTTCGGATCACTGCTGCCACTGCCGTCAAGGGTAGCTGGCGCGCCAACGCTGCCGTTCTGATCGGGACCGGCGTTCGCGGTGGGTGTGTCAGGACTGCTGGTGACGGTAATCGTTGCATCGTCCGCCGCGGACGACGTCGAGCCGTTGTTCACGACCAGCGATACGGTGTAAGTCCCGGCCAGATCCGGCACGAACGTGGCAATCGCGCTGGTTGCATTGGATAGGGTGGCAGTGCTGCCCGACGGCATGCTCACGAACGCCCACTGGTAGGTCAGGTTTTTACCTGCCGGATCGGTGCTGCTGCTGCCGTTAAGGGTAACGGTGGCACCGGTTGTGGACGTCTGGTCAGGTCCTGCGTTGGCGGTCGGGGTCTGGCTGGTTGTGCCACCGCCGCTGGAATTGCTGCTGCTGCTTCCGCTCCCGCCGCCGCCACAGGCCGCCAGCGCAAACAGGAGCATCAGACAAAGGCCGAGAGAGCCGACTCGAATACCGGACGGAGCGCGCATGGTGTGTTTCCCCTCAAGCCGGCGTGAAGTCGCCGCTCTTCAAATTATGTTGCAAATAAATATAGCGGGCTGTTGCGGTTTTGTCTCCGGGTTTCCGCTTTCCGCATCGGGCCCAAATTCATCCTGAAGCCGCCGGGTTCGGCTTCAATCCGGCCCGCCCGGTTCGCTCGAACCCCGCCAAACCGGTAAAATAGGCGGCTCCATGCGTTCCCGGCCTGCGCCGGGCCCCTGGCACTCCTCAAGGACTTCGTGATGGCTACTCCGACTTCAGCCGGCGCCCGTTTCCGGGCCGCACTCGCCGCCGAGTCCCCCCTCCAGGTAGTGGGGACCATCAATGCCTACACCGCCCGGATGGCGAAGGATGCCGGGCACAAGGCCATCTATTTGTCGGGTGGCGGGGTGGCGGCGAATTCGCTGGGTATTCCCGACCTCGGGATTTCCACCATGGATGACGTGCTGACCGACATTCGCCGGATTACCGATGCCTGCGACCTGCCGTTGCTGGTGGACGCCGATACCGGCTGGGGTGGGGCGTTCAACATCGCGCGCACCGTGCGTTCGTTCATCAAGTTCGGGGCAGCAGGTCTGCATATCGAGGATCAGGTTGCAGCGAAACGCTGCGGTCATCGCCCCAACAAGGAAATCGTTTCCAGGGAAGAGATGGTGGACCGGGTCAAGGCCGCTGTGGATGCGCGCACCGATACACAGTTCGTGATCATGGCGCGCACCGATGCCATCGCCTGCGAAGGTATGGATGCGGCGATTGAACGTGCGCAGGCCTGCGTCGAAGCCGGCGCCGACATGATTTTTCCGGAAGCGGTGCGGACCTTGGACGAATACCGGCGCTTCAAGGATGCGGTGAAAGTGCCGATCCTTGCCAACATCACCGAGTTCGGCAAGACCCCGCTTTTCACGCGCGAGGAACTCGCGACCGCGGGTGTGGATATCCAGTTGCTGTGCTGCGGCGCATATCGCGCCATGAACAAGGCGGCGCTGAATTTTTATGAAGCGGTGCGGCGCGACGGCACACAGAAAAATGTCGTCGATACCATGCAGACCCGCGACGAACTGTACGAGCATCTCGACTACCATCGCTATGAACAAAAACTCGACGAGTTGTTCGGAAAATAACCCGATTTACTGAAATGACCGAGGAGAATTGAACATGAACGAGACGACTCCCGGATTCAAACCGAAAAAATCCGTAGCCTTGTCAGGCGTGGCCGCAGGCAACACGGCGTTGTGCACGGTGGGGCGCAGTGGCAATGATCTGCACTACCGCGGTTACGACATTCTCGACATCGCCGAGAAATGCGATTTCGAGGAAGTGGCCTATCTCTTGATCCACGGCAAACTACCGAACCGCGCCGAGCTCAAAGCGTACAAGACCAAATTGAAAAGCCTGCGCGGTTTGCCAGACGTGGTGCGCACCGCACTCGAACAGTTACCCGCCTCGGCGCACCCGATGGACGTGATGCGCACCGGCGTTTCGGCGCTCGGCTGCGCGCTGCCGGAAAAAGACGATCACAATGCCGCGGGTGCGCGTGACATTGCCGACCGACTGGTGGCGTCACTCGGTTCCATGCTGTGCTACTGGTATCACTGGAGTCACAACGGCCGCATGATCGAAGTCGAAACCGATGACGATTCCGTGGGCGGACATTTCCTGCACCTGCTGCACGGCCGCGAACCCTCGGATGCCTGGGTCCGCGCCATGCACACTTCGCTGATCCTGTATGCCGAACACGAGTTCAATGCTTCGACGTTTACGGCACGCGTGATTGCCGGTACCGGTTCCGACATGTATTCGTGCATCACCGGCGCCATCGGTGCCTTGCGCGGTCCGAAACACGGCGGCGCCAATGAAGTCGCGTTCGATATCCAGAGCCGCTACAACACTCCGGACGAGGCGGAAGCCGATATCCGTCGGCGGGTTGAGGCCAAGGAAATCGTGATCGGGTTCGGTCATCCGGTGTACACGGTCAGCGATCCGCGTAACCAGGTCATCAAGGGCGTGGCGCAGAGTCTGTCCAAGGAAGCCGGCGACATGAAGCTGTACAACATTGCCGAGCGTCTGGAAAAAGTGATGTGGGACGTGAAGAAGATGTTCCCGAATCTCGACTGGTTCTCGGCAGTTTCGTATCACATGATGGGTGTGCCGACCGCGATGTTCACGCCGTTGTTCGTAGTATCACGCGTGACCGGCTGGAGCGCGCATGTCATCGAACAGCGCGCCGACGGCAAGATCATCCGCCCCAGTGCCAACTACACCGGCCCGGAAGATCAGAAATTCATGCCGATCGAAAAAAGAGCTTGATTCACTCTTGTCCAGCGAGAGAGGAATCATTTCAGTTCAACAATTGAATACGTCAATCAGGAATAAAGAAAGAATGAGCGCCCACGACATCAAATCCGCCAAACGCCCCGATCCGGAAAAAGTCCTGACGGACATTGCCGATTACGTCATCAATTACCAGATCAAGAGCGACGAAGCCTACGCAACGGCGCGCTACTGCCTGATGGATACCCTGGCCTGCGGCATGCTGGCGCTGAATTATCCGGCCTGCACCAAGTTGCTGGGACCGGTGGTGCCGGGCGCGACGCTGAAAAATGGCGCACGGGTGCCCGGGACTTCGTACGAGCTCGATCCGATTCAGGCAGCCTTCAACATCGGCGCCATGGTGCGCTGGCTGGATTTCAACGACACCTGGCTGGCGGCGGAGTGGGGCCATCCGTCCGACAATCTGGGCGGCATCCTGGCGGTGGCCGATTACGTCTCGCGGCGCAATATCGCCGAGGGCAAGGCGCCGTTGAGCATGAAGACGGTCCTCACCGGCATGATCAAGGCGCACGAGATCCAAGGCGTGATGGCGCTGGAAAACTCCTTCAATCGCGTCGGACTCGATCACGTATTGCTGGTGCGTCTGGCTTCCACCGCGGTGGTTACCGAAATGCTCGGCGGCACACGCGAGCAGATCATCAACGCCGTGTCGCATTCCTTCATCGATGGCGGCGCGTTGCGCACCTATCGGCATGCGCCGAACGCCGGCTCGCGCAAGAGCTGGGCCGCGGGCGACGCGACTTCGCGTGCGGTGCGGCTGGCGCTGATCGCATTAACCGGCGAGATGGGTTATCCGACCGCGTTGTCGGCCAAAACCTGGGGCTTCTACGACGTACTGTTCAAGGGTCAGCCGTTCAAGTTCCAGCGCGATTACGGCAGTTACGTGATGGAGAACGTGCTGTTCAAGATCAGTTTCCCGGCCGAGTTTCACGCCCAGACCGCAGTCGAATGCGCGATGAAACTGCACCCGCAGGTAAAAGACCGGCTCGATCAGATCGACAAAGTCGTGATCGAAACCCAGGAACCGGGTGTGCGCATCATCGACAAGACCGGTCCGCTCAATAATCCGGCCGACCGCGATCACTGCATCCAGTACATGTCGGCGATCCCGCTGATCTTCGGCCGACTCACCGCGGAAGACTATGAAGACAATGTCGCGGCCGATCCGCGCGTGGACGCGTTGCGCAACAGGATGGAAGTGAAAGAGAACGAGAAGTTCACCCGCGATTACTACGATGCCGGCAAACGCTACATCGGCAATGCAATCCAGGTGTTCTTCAAGGACGGCAGCAAGACCGAGCGGGTGGAAATCGAATTCCCGATCGGTCATCGCAAGCGTCGAGCGGAGGGCATTCCGGTACTGGTCTCGAAATTCGAGAACGCCATTGCCGGCAGATTGCCGGCGTCACAGTGTGCGGAAATCAAGTCCGTGTGCAGCGATCAGCAGAAACTCGAACAGACACCGGTCACCGAGTTCATGCAGCACTGGATCGTGCAGAGCTGACATCAATCGGTTCGATTAATCAAAGCCCGGCAGCCGCCGGGCTTTGTGCATGTGCTAGTCTGTTTGTGATTCCAGATTCGACCGGCCCGGAATATCCGCATGCAAACAGACCCTCAAACCACTCTGCATTTCTGGTTCGTGGAAGCGACCCCGCAGCAGCATTTCAGCAAAGACACCGCCTTCGATGCACAGATCCGCGCGCGTTTTGGTGCCACACACCGGGCGGCGTCACAAGGCGAGTTGTTCGAATGGCGAGACAGTGCGGAGGGGCGGCTGGCGGAGATCATCGTACTCGACCAGTTTTCACGCAATCTGTACCGCGACAGTCCGCAGGCGTTTGCCTGCGATTCCATGGCGCTTGTACTGGCGCAGGAAGCGGTGCGCGCGCGGGCCGATCAGGCATTGTCGCAGCAACAACGGCTGTTTATGTATATGCCGTACATGCACAGCGAATCGCGGCACATCCATGCGGTTGCGAAAATGCTGTTCGAATCTCTGGGACTGGCTGAAAACCTCGAATACGAGATCGCGCACAAGGCGATCATTGATCGTTTCGGGCGTTTTCCACATCGCAATGCGGTACTGGGGCGCGAATCCACCGCAGCTGAACAGGAATTTCTGCGTCAGCCGGGGTCGTCGTTCTGATGATTCGCGCTACCAGACCAGCGGTTTGGTCCAGCTCGAACTCGAACCTTTGGGATTCTCGCCAATGCGCACGACGTGATCATTGAGATAGCGGTGAATGGGCACCGGTAAATTGAGCGGCGCGGGAACATTTTTGAATACGCGGCCGGCGAGGTCATACAGCGAGCCGTGACAGGGACAATGCATGCCGCCCGGCCAGTTGGGGCCGACACTGGGATCGCCCGGATCGGGACGATAGAGCGGAATGCAACCGAGGTGGGTGCAAATCGGCACCAGCACGAAGGTGCCGGGTTTGATGGAACGGGTTGAATTCTTGCAGTAAGCCGGCTGTTGCGGCTCATCGGAATGCGGATCGCGCAATTGAGCATCGTTTTTCGGCAATTGATCCAGTGCCGACTGCGGCCGATTCATTATCCAGATGGGTTTGCCGCGCCAGTACGCCTTGACCAGCGCGCCGGGCTCGATCTTGCTGATGTCGACGTCGACCGGCGCACCCTGCGCGAGTGCCTTGGCGCTCGGTTCCATGGATGAAACGAACGGGATAGCGGTTAGCACCACCCCGGTTGCACCCACCACCGTGGTTGCAACGGTCAGAAAGTGACGCCGGCTCTGGTCTATTTCTTCTGACATTATTACCAGATAAAGACAATCAACAGCCGGCAAGGTTCCATGCCATTGCAACCCGTTGTGCGCCGGGTTCTAATAGCAGGCCAAAACAAAACATGTCGTGTCAACGATATAAATTTTCATGCAGTGGCAGAGCATGCACCGATTTCCCGTCACAATCCTGAGCCCGGAAGATATTGTGTCGCGGCCATTGAATGAAGCCGTAACGTTACCGGCTGCGGCTTATGTCGATCCTGATCTGCACGCGGTGGAGTTGCAGCAGATTTTTGCGCACAGCTGGCAAGCGGTGGCGCGAATCGGCCAGTTGCAACGGCCTGGTGATCAGGTGGTCGCGGAAGTCGCCGGCAAACCGGTGCTGGTGGTGCGTGGCAACGACAATCAGTTGCGCGGATTTTTCAATGTCTGCAAGCACCGCGCCGGACCACTGGCACTTGCGAATGGCAACAGCCGGCAACTGCAATGCAAATACCACGGCTGGACCTATACGCTGGAAGGTCAACTACGTGCCGCGCACGAGATGCAGGACGCGCAGAATTTCGATATTTCCTGTATTCATCTCGATTCGGTGAATGTGGCCACGTGGGAAGGGCTGGTATTTGTCGCCGTCGGCGCGCCGGTTATGACGCTGGAAGGCCTGTTGCAGGGGATCCGCGAGCAGATTCGTCCGATCGAGCTGTCGCGCATGCAGTATCACAGCCAGGTCAGCTATGACGTGAACTGCAACTGGAAAGTCTATGTGGACAACTATCTGGAGGGTTACCACCTGCCGCATGTGCATCCCGGTCTGAACCGGCTGCTGAACTATTGTGCCTACGAGACAACACTTTCGGATTGGTATTCGTACCAGCACAGCCCGCTGGATGGCACGCAGGGGCCGTATCAGTCCGGCGAGGCGCACTACTACTTCATTTATCCCAACATCATGCTGAACATCCTGCCTGACCGGCTGCAGACCAATCTGGTGCTGCCGGTGTCAGCGCGGCAATGCCGGGTGATCTTCGATTTCTACTATACGGATAC
>DASUXE010000150.1:0-3915 GCA_036378075.1 Gammaproteobacteria bacterium | reverse complement strand
GTGGAGCGCAACCGTGAATAAAAACACTCGTTCAATGCTGAGTGCCGTTCTCGCCGGTGGATTCCTTGCCGGCAGCATCGATATCGGTGCGGCGGCCCTGATCTATCATGTGAGTCCGGTCATCATTCTGCATGCCATCGCTTCGGGTCTGCTCGGCAAACCGGCGTTTCAGGGCGGCGCCACGATTGCACTGCTGGGGTTGGTTTTGCAGTGGCTGATGTCGTGGCTGATTGCCGGCGTGTATGTGTTTGCCGCGCAACGGCTGGCATGGATGAAGCGCCGCTGGCTTGCAGCGGGTCTGGCATATGGGGTGATCATCTATGTGGTGATGAATTACATCGTACGCCCGCTGTCGGCGGCCTGGCCGCCGTCCAATTTCCATTTTGATGCGCTCAAATTCAGCGAGAACATGCTGGCGATGCTGCTGTTTGGTTTGATCATCGCCTTCACCACGCGTCTGGTGGCGTATGTTTCCGCAAATGAGATCAATGCATTTGCCAGCCGTGATAGCCGGTGAAGGCGGCGGCGAGAATCAGTGCGCTGCCGACCACCCGGTTGATCACGATACCGGCCTGGGGGTTCACCGCCAGCCATTGACGCAGGTTGCCGGCGGCCACCGCGACCGAGCCATATACACCGGTCTGGGTCAGCGCGATGATGATCCACAACACCACACCCTGCAGCCACAGCGT
This sequence comes from Gammaproteobacteria bacterium, assembly GCA_036378075.1. Classification (GTDB taxonomy): domain Bacteria; phylum Pseudomonadota; class Gammaproteobacteria; order Natronospirales; family REEB76; genus DASSKW01. Next base: position 3,223 of record DASUXE010000150.1, on the reverse strand, counting down.
GCCGTATTGCGGGCGCAGGAACTGCGGCATGATCGCGAGCGTGAACAGATAGGCTTTCGGATTGAGCATGATGCTCACAATGCCGCGCCGGAAAGTCTGCCAGTGCGAGCGGGTCACAGTGCCGGTGTCGCTCCGGAACACGCTGTTGCTGCGCAACACTGAATACCCGATCCAGGCGATGTAACAGGCGCCGGCCAACAGGACCAGGTTGAAGGCAGCGGGCCACACTTTCAGCAGCACGCTGATGCCGAGCACGGCCATGGTGACGTGACAGATCGCGCCGGCGACGATACCGGCCACTGCGCTGAGCCCGGCGCGCGTGCCACCCACCAGCGCACTGCCCATGACATACGCCATGTCCAGCCCCGGCAGAATCACCACGCCGAACACGATCACGAAGAACAACCATAGATGCGCGACATGATTCATGTGAATTCCTTGTTGTTAAGCCCCGAGCCAGCGCAAGCGTGAACGCCGCGTGGGATCCATGATCAGCAGTTCTGGCTCATCTCTGAGCAATCCGGTGCCGTGAAAGAACGGACGGTGTTGTTTTTCCAGCGTCATAAACTGTTCCTGCAGCATCTCGTCGTCTTTCAGCAGGCCGAGCCAGACCAGATATGGGCCGTCTTCACGGACCGGCAGTTGTGGAAAGTTATTGGCGACATCGAGCGTAACCAGCACGCCGGCTTCATGTATTCCAGCCGCGCGGTAACGGGCAAACACGGGTTCCGCCTGGCGCGAAAACTCGTCGATCCGGTGTTCAGCCACGGGAAATATCTGTGCCACCATCACGCCTTCGGCACCACCGGCTTCGAGCACCGGATCCATCGCCGGCAGCAGTGTGACACCGCGTTCGGGGCTCAACGGTTTGAGCAGCAGTACGTTGTCGGAATCCGGCAGGATGTTGTTCATTCTGTTGCGGTGTTCTTTCCAAAGCGGTCCGTAGTAGAACGCGGCGTTCACGATCGCGCGGGCGTTAATGTCGTGAAAGCCGCGCAACCAGGTGAAGCCGGTCTCGTTGCCGCGTTCGCAGAAGGAGCCGAATACCATCGCGCCCAGCTGTTCGAATGCTTCCGGGAAAAAGCTTTCAAAATAGCTGGCAAACGTCTGCCGCGCACCGTGCAACGTGGTGTAGCGGCGCAGCTCAATTACCTCGAATCGGCCGAGGTGTTCGATGGTCTCGCCGGACGGGACGCGGTGTCCAGCGCGGGCCGGGGTTTTACCGTTGACCGGATTGCCGGCGTCAAGCGGCCCGGTCAGGGCGCTGCCCCACGCGCTGTCGGTCGGCAGTGACAGCGTGGCAAGAAAACTCATGGGAACGACAAACAGGGGGCGGGTCGATTGCATGCCGGAATCCTCCTTGCCGGGAACAGGGGGGGGTGTCCCGGAACGGTGTCTACAGTAAGGGGTTAATAGGGCTGTTTCTGCCCTGATTAGGGATACACTGTTTGCATGTCACATCCCACCACCCGTGTGCTGGCGGTTCTCGAACTGCTGCAGTCCCATGGCCGGATCAGCGGCGCGGAGTTGTCGCGGCGTCTGGAAGTGGACGGGCGGACCTTGCGGCGTTACATCACCATTCTTGAAGAACTCGGCATTCCCATCACCGCCGAGCGCGGCCGTTACGGCGCCTACATGCTGGTCGCCGGTTTCAAGCTGCCGCCGATGATGTTCACCGATGACGAAGCGCTGGCGCTCTCGGTCGGCCTGCTCGCGGCGCGCAGCCTGGGTCTGGCGGAAGGTGCGTCGGCCGTTGCCAGTGCACAGGCAAAACTCGAACGCGTGATGCCGGCGAATCTCAAGAACCGGGTGCGGGCAGTGGATGAAACCGTCAAGCTGGATCTCTCGCATACACCCGCGCCGGGCCAGACCGCGGTGCTGGTCGGTCTCACCAGCGCCGCACAGGCACGCAAACGCGTGCACATGCAATACCGTTCCGCAAAAGGGGATGTGACCGAGCGCGATTTCGATCCCTATGGTCTGGTGCACCGCAGCGGCTGCTGGTACGTGAGCGGCATGTGCCATCTGCGCAATGGCCTGCGTTCATTCCGGCTCGACCGTGTGGTGGAGGTGCAAACCCTGCCGGTCGGTTTCTCGCGACCCGCGGATTTCGATGCCGCCAGGCATCTGACGCTCAGCATGGCAACGCTGCCAAGGGCGATTGCAGTCGAGGTGTTGCTGCGCACCGATCTGAATACCGCAATGCAGGAGCTGCACGAAAGCATCGGACTGTTCGAACCCTGTGCCGGCGGCGTATTGTTACGCAGCCGTACCGACAGTCTGGACTGGTTCGGACGGCAGCTGATCCGGCTGCCATTCGAATTCGAGATCCGGGAGCCTGCCGCGTTGCGAGACGCGGTCCGGGCGCGGGCACGACAGGTATTGAATCTGGCAGCCGATTGAGCGCAGCGGAGCGGAACATGACCTACGAACTGTATTACTGGCCCGGCATCCAGGGCCGCGGCGAATTCGTGCGGCTGGTGCTGGAAGAAGCCGGCGCCGAGTATGTGGATTTCGCGAAGCACAAGGATGGCAGCGAGGTTGCGGTACGCGAATTGATGCGCGTGCTGCATGATACCGCGACACCCAGTCCGCCACTGATGCCGCCGGTGCTCAAGGCCGGCAGTCTTCTGATTGCACAAACCGCTAATATCCTGATGTATCTGGGTGCGCATCACGCACTGGCGCCGGCCGACGAAGCCGGCCGCCTCTGGACGCACCAGCTGCAGCTGACGATTGCCGACTGGGTCGTTGAAATTCACGATGCGCACCATCCGCTGGGTGGCGCGTTCTATTATGAAGATCAGAAACCGGAAGCGGCCAGGCGCGCCGCCCTGCTGCGTGACCAGCGCTTGCCGAAGTTCATGGGTTATTTCGAGACCGTTCTTGGCCGCAATAGATCCCCCAGCGGCTTGCTGGTTGGCAATTCACTGACTTATCCGGATCTGTCCCTGTTCCAGGTGCTGGCCGGCCTGCGTTATGCGTTCCCACGTGCCATGGCCCGTCTTGAACCGGACTACCCGGGGCTGGTCCGGTTATATGCGGAGGTATCGGCGCGCCCGCGGATCGCGGCGTACCTGGCGTCGGACCGGCGCTTACCGTTCAACGAGCATGGATTATTTCGCCATTACCCGGAACTGGATCCCTGAAAATATTTGTCTGGACGGCGGGTGCGTGGTAAACCGGTAACGAACCTCTGCGCTACTGGCTGATCCCGATTGCA
>DASUXE010000149.1:0-3333 GCA_036378075.1 Gammaproteobacteria bacterium | reverse complement strand
TATTCTGGTGCGCGACAACGAAAGCGACGAGGTGGTGGCCAGTACCCGCGTCCTGCTCGACTCGGATGCCCGGTGCGCCGGCGGCTTTTATTCCGAAGGTGAGTTCGATCTTGACAGCATTCTGATGGCATCGGGCAGGATCATGGAGATTGGCCGCACCTGCGTGCATGCCGATTATCGACGTGGAGCCGTTATCAGTATGCTGTGGTCGGGGCTGGCCACGCTGCTCAACGTAAGCCGGTTTCAACGCATTATCGGTTGCGCAAGTATCCCGATGCACGATGGCGGTGCCGGTGCGCTGGCAACCTATGCATGGTTGCGCCGCGAACATCTGATTTCAACCGAATTCAACGCCCGGCCGCGTCTGCCGTTGCCGGTAATAGCGGTCGCGCCTGCTCCGATGATGCCGCCGCTGCTCAAGGCCTATATACGGCTCGGCGCAATGATTTGCGGTGAGCCGTGCTGGGACCCGGATTTCAATACTGCCGACATGCTGATAGTGCTCGATACCGCCAATCTGCAGCGTCGCTACGTTCGGCGCTATTTGCGGAAATGAACCGGGTCGGAGCGGAAAACCTGGTGCGGATATCGAGCCGCATATTGTCGCTGACTGCGCACGTGGCCGTTGGGGCATGCCTGGGGCTGATGCTGATCACGGTCCGGGTGATCGTTCCTGAAGCGGCTTCCAGGCTTGGCAGCCGTCTGACCCGACGGTGGCTGAGGATGCTGGGGCGAATTCTGGGCGTGCTGGTGTTCGCCTATGGAGAACCCTCGACCACGCCGGCACTTTACGTGGCTAATCATATCTCGTGGCTCGACATCGTGGTGCTGGCTGATGTGGTGGCCGCAGATTTTGTGGCCAAGCAGGAAGTACGCGGCTGGCCTTTGGTAGGTTGGCTGGCGCATGTGGGCGGAACGCTGTTCGTGCGCCGGGCGGATTTCGGCGCAGCGCGGCGCATGCAGGAACACATGGCGCAGCGGCTTGCTGCCGGCCGCAACCTGATGTTGTTTCCCGAGGGGACCACCACGGTCGGCGACGTTCCGAACCCCTTCAAGCCGCGGCTGTTTCAGGCCGCAATACGCGCCGGGGCGGTGGTGCAGCCGGTTGCGATCAGCTATCAGGGTTCCAGCGAGTTCCGGAAGTGCGTCGCCTTCGTTGGCGAGCAGAGTCTGCTGCAGAATCTGTGGTTTCTGCTGGGTATCCGTTCACTCTCCGTCACGATTCGTCTGATGCCGCCGCTGGTCTGTCAATCTGCCAGCACCCGTATGCTTGCCATTACTGCCTGGGAATCGGTGCGCCAGGGTCTGGAGACAGCCGGGCAGGCGATTTCGGCCCAAGCCGCATGAGGGTCGTCACGTAACTGTCATATTCCGCGCCTAAGCTACGGCCGGCGGCATGCAGGCGTTCAGTGGTTGCCTGTATAGTAGAATCTGCTTCAGTGACGTTGCGGTAACAGACAGGCGGGGATCACAAATGACCATGGACAAGCTCAATCTCACACACCACATCTCCCAGAAATTCAATCAGGAGCTGGAAGACGTCCGTAACCGTGTGCTTGCCATGGGTGGCTTGGTTGAACAGCAGATCAGCGATGCCATGAAGGCGCTGGTGCAGGGCGATAGCGCGCTGGGCCACGATGTTCAGAAACAGGACGACCAGGTCAATCAGATGGAATTGACGATTGACGAGGAGTGCAGCCGTATCCTGGCTCGCCGTCAACCGGCTGCCAGCGACCTGCGATTGATCCTGACGGTTATCAAGACCATCACTGATCTGGAGCGGATCGGTGACGAAGCTGAAAAAATCGGCCGGCTGGCGGTGCGTCTCGCGGAGCAGGAACGCCCGGGCGACCGCTATCTTGCGTTGGAGCATCTGGGAGATCACGTGCAGGGTCTGGTGCACGATTCGCTGGACGCGTTTGCCCGTCTGGATGCCCAGGCTGCGGTAAAAACTGCGCGCGAGGATGCGCGTGTCGATGACGAATACGAAGCGCTGTCAAGGCAGGCGATTACTTTCATGCTTGAAAATCCACGCACGATCCGCCGTGAACTCGACGTGTTGTGGTCGGCGCGCGCACTGGAACGGATCGGCGATCACGCCAAGAATATTTCCGAGTATGTTATCTATCTGGTGCAGGGCAAGGACGTGCGCCACGCCGGATTCGAAGCCATGGAACGCGAGGTTCGCGATCACTCCAGCTGATTGGCGCTGGCGATACGACCCGGCATGCAGTATAAATATCAGCCATAGTTCCTGATTCTCCGAGAACCCATAGACCGAGGTGTAGGCATGTCGTTGCGTCGCTGGCTGAATCTGGCAGGATTTCTGATCTGTGCGTCACTGCTGAGTTACGCCTACTATTCCCAGTTTCACGAACACCTGGAGCCGTGCCCGCTCTGCATTTTCCAGCGTGTGGGTGTGATCGTCGCCGGGATACTGTTCCTGGTCGCATTCCTGCATCACCCCCGCACGACCGGTTCGCGGATTTACGGGGGGTTGCAATTTCTCGCCGCTGCGGCCGGCGGCGCTGTTTCAATCCGTCACATCTACGTGCAGCACCTGCCGCCGGACATGGCACCGCCCTGCGGACCCGGTTTGAGTTATCTGTTCAAGGTTCTGCCGTTGAACAAATTCATCGTCAAGGCGTTTACCGGTACCGCCGACTGTTCCATCGTCACCTGGCGGTTTCTGGGATTGACCATGCCCGAATGGCTGTTGATCTGGTTCGTGGTTCTGGGCGTGGGCGGCTTGTTCGCCAACTGGTATCTGGCCAGACCGCGCACCATCAATTGACCAGCAGCTTTTCCATTATCTTCTGGTAAATTTCCGCAAGGGATTCCAGATCGGCTACCGCGACGCATTCGTTGATTTTGTGAATGCTGGTATTCAATGGGCCGAATTCAACCACTTCCGCGCCGGTCGGCGCGATAAAGCGGCCGTCCGAGGTTCCGCCACCGGTATCGAAGCGCGGTGTGATGCTGGTAGCTTCCCGCACCGAATCCGCTACCGCAATGCTCAAACGTCCGGGCCGGGTAAGAAACGGTTCACCCATGGCCTGCCATTCAAGCTCGTAACGCAAGCCATGCTGGTCCAGCAACGTTTGTGTGCGCTGTTTCAGCTCCTGCGTCGTGACCGACGGTGAATAGCGGAAGTTGAAGCGAATGCCGGCTAGCCCCGGAATGACATTACCGGCGCCCGTACCCGCGTTGAAATTCGATATCTGGAAACTGGTTGGGGGGAAGTCCGGGTTGCCCTGATCCCAGCGGGTGTTGATCAATTCGGCCAGCACCGGGATGATCCGATGGATAGCGTTTTCGGCGCGCTGCGGATAG
>DASUXE010000148.1:0-3882 GCA_036378075.1 Gammaproteobacteria bacterium | reverse complement strand
TAGTGGAACTCGGGGTGGCCCTGGATGTACTGGTAGGCGTGGTGATATTGGGCATCTTCTTCTTCCAGATCCGCGAGCAGTTCGACAGCCTCGACCTGCACCACATGGAATCGCTCAAAGAGGACTGACATGGAGCTACTTGTTCTTCTCGCCCTCCCACTCATCGGCAGCCTGGCGCTGGCACTGATCGGTGAACGCAGCTGGGCACCGGAAGCAAATGTTGCGGCGAGCGCCGGCACCTTCATTGCCAGTGGCTGGCTGACTTTCCGCGTCATTTCCGGTGGCGCGATGCTGGTCTGGCATGAACAATTCTTCATCGACTCGTTCAATGTGTTTCTGGTGGCATTGACTGCTCTGGTCGGACTCACCACAGCATTGTTCTCCCGTCCATACATGCGCATCGAGGAATTGCACGGGCGGGTCAATGCGCACCGACTCCGGCTTTACCACAGCATGTATCAACTGTTCATGTTCACCATGCTGCTGGCACTGACAACCAACAACATGGGGCTGTTATGGGTCGCAATGGAGGCCGCCACGCTGACCACTGTCCTGCTGGTCTCTCTGTATCGCACGCCTGCGAGTGTCGAAGCTGCCTGGAAATACTTCATCCTCTGCGGCGTCGGTATCGCACAGGCACTGTTCGGCACCATTCTGCTGTATTTTGCCGCGGAAAAAATTCTTGGCAGCAGTGGTACCACTGCTTTGCTGTGGACCCACCTGAACCAGGTCAAAGCCCAGCTTGAACCAACCGTGCTCTCGCTTGCATTCGTTTTCCTGCTGGTAGGTTACGGAACCAAGGTGGGTCTGGCACCCTTGCACAACTGGTTACCGGATGCACATGCCGAGGGGCCGACACCGGTATCAGCGGTGCTTTCCGGTTTGCTGCTCAATGTCGCACTTTACGCGGTAGTGCGATGCAAGGTGCTGGTGCAGGGATCGGTGCAGTCCGCACTGGCCGGAAATCTCATGATGGGTTTCGGGCTGCTGTCAGCCGTGCTCGCCGCCTTCCTGCTGTGGCGCCAACGAGACATCAAGCGCCTGTTCGCCTATTCCTCCATCGAACACATGGGTATTGCCACCTTTGCGTTCGGCATGGGCGGACCAGTCGCAAATTTCGCCGCGCTGTTACACATGACCGTGCATTCGCTGACCAAGTCAGCAATCTTTTTCACGGTCGGTCATGCCGCGCAAAAGGCCAGGACCCAGATCATGGAACATATACGCGGACTTATCACTACCAGCCCAAGCGTGGGATGGGGTCTGATGCTCGGTACTCTCGCGATTCTCGGTATGCCGCCTTTCGGTGTTTTTGCCAGCGAGTTCCTGATCCTCATTACTGCCATGCGTGATCATCCCTGGGCCACGCCGCTGTTGCTGCTGGCGCTCGGCGTGGCCTTCGGCGCAATTTTCGTGCGGGTGCAGAGAATGGTATTCGGTGAGACTAATCTCCAGCGGTTACCGCATTCACCGTCGCTATTGCCTGTATTTACGCATCTGGCTTGCGTATTGATGCTGGGCATCTATATGCCACCCTATCTCGCGGAGTGGTACCGCGAGGCTGCGCAGTTGATCGGGTAACTGCCATGGACTTCACCACCCTCGGCCTCAAACCCGAACCATTACTCGGTGCCGTGCCGGCACGTGTGTTGCGCATCACCGCGAACCAGCTGCGTACTGTCTGCGTGGCCATCGCCGACGAAGGTGGATTGCTGCAGGCTCTCTGGGGTTCGGACGAACGCGATCGTGAAGGCGATTTCCTGATCCGAGTCGCGTTGCAACATGCTGAAGAACTGTTGATTGTGGAATTGCCGGTGACGGAAGCGGAATCGGCATTTCCGAATCTGTCTGAAATTTTCCCCGCCGCCGCCCGGATGCAGCGTGCTGTCGATGACATGCTGGGACTGACGGCACGGAACGGCGACAGCCGCTCCTGGCTCAGGCATAGCGCCTGGCCGGTTGACTACTTTCCGCTGCGTCGCGATGCGGGTGAGCCTGTTTCATCAATAACAAAAGATGAACACTACCGGTTCGTGTCGGTAAAAGGTGATGGCGTGCACGAGATTGCCGTCGGTCCGGTGCATGCCGGCATCATCGAGCCGGGGCACTTCCGCTTTTCAGTGGTCGGTGAAAAGGTGTTGCGGCTCGAAGAACGATTTGGCTATACGCACAAGGGAATCGAAAAACGGTTTGATTCGTTGCCACTGAGGGAAGGTCAGCGGCTTGCCGCCCGAATTTCCGGCGACTCTGCAGTGGCTTTCTCGTGGGCGTATTGCATGGCGGTTGAAGCCTTGTGTGGTATCACACCACCGGCACGCGCATTGTGGTTGCGCGCACTGTGTCTGGAACGTGAGCGCATTGCCAATCATCTGGGTGATCTGGGTGCGCTTGGCAACGACGCCGGTTTTGCGGTGGGACTGGCGCAGTTTTCACGGCTCAAGGAGGATCTGCTGCGCGCCAACCTGATCGCCTTTGGTGCACGCTACCTGATGGATACAGTCGTCCCCGGTGGAATGGCCGTTAATCTGGATGATACGCAGCGTCGCCGCTTGCTGGATGCAATCCCGTCTCTGATCGCCGAACTTGGCACGCTTCGCGATATCTATGACGACCATGCCGGATTGCAGGACAGATTCAACGGCACCGGCCGGGTTACACCCGCATTGGCGAAGCAACTAGGCATAGTGGGTTTGGCCGGACGTGCCAGCAATCAACCCCGGGATCTGCGCTCAGACTATCCGATCACGCCCTATGACAAACTTGAAGTACGCGTATGCACGCAATCCGGCGGCGATGTGGCGGCACGCGTGGCAATACGTTTCGATGAAATCCTGGAATCACTGCGTCTGAGCCAGGTGATTCTGGAAAATCTTCCGACTGATGGCGTGCAACCCTCCTTGCCTCAGCCTGCGCCCGGGCAGCTGGGCGTGGGCTGGATTGAAGGTTGGCGTGGTCCGGTGCTGATTGCGCTGGAAGCCGCCGAAGACGGTTGCATCCGTCGCTGCCATCCTCACGATCCGTCCTGGCAAAACTGGCCGGCGGTGGAACATGCCGTGATCGGCAATATCGTCCCGGATTTTCCCCTGATCAACAAATCCTTCAACCTGTCCTACAGCGGACAGGATCTTTGAGCGGAGCGAAGTGATGTTGCGCACCCTGCGACAGATCGGTCACATCGGGATTATCTCGGAACCCGCACCCGATTCCGATGAAACCCTGCGGCTGCGTGAAGCCCTGCATACGGAAATTCTGCGGGTACTCGGAAAAGCGCTTTGCATCCGCCACGTGGATGCCGGTTCCTGCAACGGCTGCGAACTGGAAATTCATGCGCTGAACAATCCGTACTACAACCTGGAGGGGCTGGGCATAAAATTTGTGGCGAGCCCCAGGCATGCCGATTTGCTCCTGGTTACCGGCCCGGTGAGCCGCAATATGGAAGCCGCGCTGCGGCGTGTTTACGATGCAACTCCGGACCCGAAGCTGGTCGTCGCCGTCGGCGATTGCGGTTCCGGAAACGGCCTGTTCTGCGCAAACTATGCCACTCGCGGCAAGGTCTCCGATATCGTCCCGGTAGATGTGCTTATTCCGGGATGTCCGCCTTCACCTACCGCTTTGCTGCGTGGCATCATTACCGCTGTTCATGCCAGTAGGAATCCGAAATAGAATTTACGCCCCGCGCAAGAACAACGTCCGCACTTCATGTGACCGCGTGATAAGTTCAATCTAATGGTAGTTACCATCCCGGCAACAGCAGAGGAACAGTGTCATGTTCAGCAAAATCAAATCTTCGGCCCTGGGCACAGTGATTTTCAGTTGCAGCTTGATTACCTGCCAGAACTCCGTTCAGGCTGCTGCACCCAATAGCAGCGCCGGAGTCCACAT
>DASUXE010000147.1:0-3071 GCA_036378075.1 Gammaproteobacteria bacterium | reverse complement strand
GGCGTCGGGAGTGCTCATGGAGGTGTGGTGCCGATGGTGATCTTCAGGAATGCATGTGGCGCATTGTGATTCGCCTGTCGAAACGAAAACGGGCCGCGCGAGGCAGCCCGTTCCCGAATACGAAGTCGCTCGGATCCCCGCTTTCGCGGGGACGAACGGGTTTACTTCTTCAGTCCCGCATCCTTGCGCAGCTCGTCGGCCTTGTCCGTCTTCTCCCACGAGAACGCGGTGAAGGTTTCGCCGTTCTTCAGTTTCACCTGATACGGTGAACGGCCGAAGTGGCCGTACGCAGCGGTCGCCTGATACATCGGGTGAACCAGGTCCAGCATCTTGATGATGCCGTACGGACGCAGGTCGAAATGCTTGCGGATCAGTTTCTCGATCTTGTCGTCGCTGATCTTGCCGGTGCCAAAGGTGGTGACCGAAATCGAAGTCGGTTGTGCGACACCGATGGCGTAGCTCACCTGGATTTCGCAGCGGTCGGCGATGCCGGCGGCAACGATGTTCTTGGCCACATAGCGCGCGGCATAGGCAGCGGAACGGTCGACCTTGGACGGGTCCTTGCCGGAGAATGCGCCGCCGCCGTGACGTGCCCAACCGCCGTAGGTATCGACAATGATCTTGCGGCCGGTCAGGCCGCAGTCGCCCACCGGTCCGCCGATCACGAAGTTGCCGGTCGGGTTGATGTGGTACCTGGTGCCCTTGTGCAGCCACTTGGCGGGCAGGATCGGCTTGATGATGTGTTCCATCACGCCTTCTTTCAGATCCTTCAGTTTCACCGACGGATCGTGCTGGGTGGACAGCACCACTGCATCAATGCCGGCCACCTTGCCGTCTTCGTAGCGCAGCGTGACCTGACTCTTGGCGTCGGGACGCAGCCACGGCAGCGGATTCTTCTTGCCCTTGCGCACCTTGGACTGCTGTTCCACCAGCCGATGCGCGTAATGGATCGCGGCCGGCATCATGTCGCGGGTCTCGTTGGTCGCATAGCCGAACATCAGGCCCTGATCGCCGGCGCCCTGTTCCTCGGGCTTCTTGCGGTCAACGCCCTGGTTGATATCCGGCGACTGCTTGCCGATCACGTTCAGAATGCCGCAGGTCTTGCCGTCGAAGCCCACCTCGGAGGAGGTGTAGCCGATGTCGCAGATCACCTTGCGGACCAGTTCTTCCAGATCCACCCAGGCACTGGTCGTTACCTCACCGGCCACGATCGCCACGCCGGTTTTGACCAGGGTCTCGCAGGCCACGCGGGCGCGCTTGTCCTGGGCCAGGATGGCGTCCAGAACCGCGTCCGAAATCTGGTCCGCGACCTTGTCCGGATGACCTTCAGACACGGATTCCGAGGTAAACAGGTAATTCTGCGTCATTGAATCAGGCTCCCTGGGGTGTCGCCCAACGGCTCGAAAAAGGGGCAATAGTGTACCGATATAGTCTGGTTTGCGCGACCTTGGTCGCGGAGATTCCGCGCCGACGGCCATGCGCTTATACGCGGCTGGCAATCAGCCGGATGCGGGTTATGCTTAGCGGACTTCCCATCGCACCTGCCACATCGCGGCAACCACATCGGCAGGCCTGCAAGCCGCGGTGAAACCGGAGATCAATCACGCATGAACATGTGGGACGAGCGTTACAGCCAGCATGAAAGCGTTTACGGTCTGGAGCCGAATGATTTTCTGGCCGAGCATACCGGACGGATTCCACGAGGCCGGGTGCTGTGTCTGGCCGAAGGAGAGGGCCGAAACGCATTGCATCTCGCGCGCGCCGGGTATGAGGTGCTGGCGGTGGATTTATCCCGTGTCGGGCTTGAGAAAGCCGCGCGGCGCGCCGAGCAGGCCGGCGTCAATATCCGGACACAGCTTGCCGATCTGGCCGACTTCGAGATCGAACCGGAGCACTGGCAGGGCATTGTTTCGATCTGGGCGCACGTGCCGAGTGATATCCGTCGGGTCCTGCATCGCAAAGTGGTCGCCGGTCTGGCACCGGGCGGCGTGCTGATTCTCGAAGCGTACACCCCGCGCCAGCTCGAACTCGGTGGCAAGGGCGGCCCGGGTCCTGACCAGTTGGACCGTTTCATGTCGCTGGCCGCGTTGCACGATGAGTTGTCCGGTTTGAAACTGGAGTTCGCGCAGGAAACCGAGCGCGAGGTCAACGAAGGCGAATTTCATCGCGGCCGCGGTGCCGTGGTGCAGATCGTGGCAGTCAAGGAAACATCATGAATCAGCGGCAAACCAACAGACAGCTCTACGGATTGTTCGGCTGGGTGCTGGCAAGTGCAGTGGCCGCCGCGCTCGGCGGATTGGCCTCGATCAAAGCCGCCACCTTTTATATGCAACTGACACGGTCTGCCTGGGCGCCCCCTGCCTATGTGTTTGGTCCGGTGTGGACACTGCTCTATGCCATGATGGCGGTTGCCGCCTGGCTGGTCTGGCGGCAGGGCGGGTTTCGCGCTGCGCGCACGGCGTTGAGCCTGTTTCTCGTGCAACTCGCGGCGAATGCACTGTGGAGCTGGTTGTTCTTCGCCTGGCACCTCGGCGCCGCTGCCTTCATCGATATCGTGCTGCTGTGGCTGCTGATTGCCGCGACGCTGGTAGCGTTCTGGCGGCAGAGCAAAACCGCTGCCGCCTTGCTCATTCCCTATCTGCTATGGGTCAGCTTTGCGATGGCGCTCAATTATTCTGTCTGGCAATTGAATCCGGCGCTGCTGAGCTGAAAACCGCGGTTACGTCTGGCAAAGCCGGTTATCCGGTGCGCTCTCGGGAACCCCGCAAGAGGAAAGGGGCTGCACACTCTTCAACTCCGGCGCTGTGCGCGGGCGCTTCGAGCTGCCGGTATCCCAGCGACTTTGATTTGCTGTTTTAGCGATAGCCGGCAAGCGCAGGACGGAATAACGGATATTTGACCGCGGGCTTTTGTAACAGATATGGAAACCGTCAAAAAAGACAGGCATTTGCCGGATTAATACCTGCTTTTTGATCAAAACCGCCCTTAATTTCACCCATAACCCGGCTTTTCATATCTTTCCCGCCCTAAAGGTGCTATAAAGTGCCGGCGTTATACGCACCGCCTGAGAT
>DASUXE010000146.1:0-2831 GCA_036378075.1 Gammaproteobacteria bacterium | reverse complement strand
TCACGATCACAGTGTTGAGGCGTCTGGTGCTCGCAGCGGAACTGCACGACGGGCTCGCATTCGTATTCCGACCGATGGCGGCGGCAGAACAGCCTTCGCCTGCGGCACTGCGGATTGCGCTGGCTCCGCGTCCCGATGGTTTGCAGGTGACCTTGCTCAAGTGTCGCGGCCGCCCACCGCGCAGCGTGTTCGTTGCGCTTGAATCGCGCCCTGCCTGACGTTACCGGCCATGGCGCTGCCTTCCTCGCTTCCGAATCATCGGGCATCTGCCGGCCTGACGCTGGCCGGGCCGCCTGCCACACCGGAGGCGGGCGCGGCATCACGAACACTCTGGTGCGCGCTGCACTTTCCGCATCTGGCATTGGCAGCATGTGGAGCGGACGAAACCGCTGCGGCACCGCAAGCAATCACGGAATCGGATACGGCACAAGCGCAGCTGCTTGACGTCAACGCCGCGGCGCGCAGCAAGGGCGTGCAGCGCGGCATGCGTGTGGCGGCGGCATTGGCATTGATCCCGGCGCTTGACGTGCGTGTGCGTGATGCAACGCAGGAAGCGCGGTTGCTCGATCGCCTGGCAGCCTGGTGCGAGCAGTTCACGCCGACTGTGTGTATCGCACCGCCGGATGGTTTGTCGCTTGAAGTCGCGGGCAGTGCGCATCTGTTCGGTGGCGCGCACGGCTTGCAGCAACGCATTCGTGATGCGTTAAAGGCATTGCATCATTCCGCAGGCATCGCACTGGCACCCACACCGGGTGCCGCCGAATGGCTGGTACGCAGCGGTCATGAAGTGGTGGTTACCACGGATGCCCAATTGCCTGCTGCACTCGGCGGGTTGCCGCTGGCTGCGTTGCCGTGGCCTGCAACCTGGTATGCGCGCTTCGGGCAACTGGGTTTGCGCAGGCTGCGCGATGTGTTTCGTTTACCGCGTGACGGATTGGCGCGGCGTTTCGGTCCGGAGCTGCTGCGAACATGGGATCGTGCGCTCGGCCACGCTCCGGATCCGCGTCAGCCGCGGCGTGCGCCGGTCCGCTTTTCCGCTATCCGGGAACTGCCGGCGGAAACCAGCGTGACTGCACAATTGCTTCCTTATATAGAAAGTCTGTTCGATGCACTGTGCACGGCATTACGGCAGCACGATGCAAGCGTTGGCAATGCAGTGCTTGAATTCCGGCATCAGGGAGTGCCCGCAACCCGCTTGCCGCTCGGCTTGCTGGTGCCGACGCGCGATGCAACGCGCTGGCGGCAATTGGCACAGGAAGCGTTGCAAAAACGGGTGCTGCCGGAGGCCGCGACAGAACTCACGCTGACCAGCGGCGTGTTTCTGCGTCACGCACCGCCGCCGGCCGATCTGTTCGAGCGCGCGGGACGCAGCGGCGAGGATTTGGAGGTATTGATGGACAAGCTGCGTGCGCGACTGGGGTGGCGCGCGATTGCACGCTTGCGCGTGCTGGCCGATCACCGTCCTGAATATGCCTGGCAATGCGGCGAACAAACGCAGAGCTGGCGCATGCGGAATACGGCATCACGTCCGTTGTGGCTGCTGGAACAGCCGCAGCGGCTGCAAGTGTGCGAGCGCAGTATTTTGTTGCAGGGCAAACCCCTGACATTACTTGATGGAATCGAGCGCATCGAGTCCGGCTGGTGGGACGGCTGCGATCTGGCACGGGATTATTACCCGGCGCATGCGGCGGACGGACGCCGGCTGTGGGTTTATCGCGAACGCGGTACGGACCGCTGGTTCGTGCACGGTCTGTTTGCATGACGCGCGCCCGAGATTCGTTGCCGGAATATGCCGAGCTGCATGCACTCAGCAATTTCAGTTTCCTGCGCGGCGCGTCGCATCCTGCGGAACTTGTCACGCAAGCGGCGGCGCTGGGATATCGCGCGCTGGCACTGACCGACGAATGCTCGGTCGCGGGACTGGTGCGTGCGCACGTCGCTGCAAAAGAAGCGGGCTTGCCGCTGATCGCGGGTAGTGAAATGCAATTGACCGATGGTACGCGTCTGGTGTTGCTCGCCTGCGATCGCCGCGGTTACGGCAATCTCTGCGCGTTGATCACGCGCGGCCGGCGTGCGGCGGAGAAGGGCAGTTATCAGTTGCAACGCGATGATCTGCACAATGGCGTGCCCGGTTGTCTCGGGTTGTGGCTGCCCGGCGTTGAGCCTGACCGCGTGACCGGCGCATGGTTGCGTGAGCTGTTCGGCGAACGGATCCGGCTGGCTGCCGAATTGCTGTTGAACGGACAGGATCGCGCATACCTGGAAAAATTGCAGCGCATCGGCGCTGAACTCGACATGCCGCTGGTGGCGTCGGGTGACGTGCACATGCATGTGCCGGAGCGGCGCCGGCTGCAGGATACGCTGACTGCGATCCGCCTGCGGCGCCCGCTCGCTGATATACGCGGCGAGCTGTTTCCGAATGCCGAACGGCATCTGCGCAGCCGCGTGCGGCTGGCACGTATCTATCCACCGGAGTTGCTGCGCGAAACCTGCGTTATCGCCGAGCAATGTCATTTTTCTCTCGACGAACTGCGCTACGAATATCCGGAAGAGGTCGTGCCGGCCGGCCAGCGGGCGGATGCCTATCTGTATGCGCTGGTTTATGAAGGTGCAAGGCGGCGCTGGCCAGAGGTCATCAAAGACAGCGTCAAGGCACAGATCGAGAAAGAACTCGCACTCATAGGCGAACTGCATTACGAACATTATTTTCTGACGGTGTACGACATCGTGCGCTTCGCGCGTGAGCGCGGCATTTTGTGTCAGGGGCGCGGGTCGGCAGCCAATTCCGCGGTGTGTTTCTGCCTCGGTATCACCGAACTCGATCCGGCCTC
>DASUXE010000145.1:0-4649 GCA_036378075.1 Gammaproteobacteria bacterium | reverse complement strand
ATTTTTTGCAACGCTCAATGCTTGATGTGTTGTTCGATCAACGCCAGCGCGCGTTCCAGCGCGCCACGGTTTGCGGTTACCGCGTCCAGTGCTACCTGCCCGATCCGGTCACGCATGGTGGCATTGGCCAGCAACCAGACGGCGGCATCGGCAAGGGTTTTTGCATCCTGCACCAGCGTCAGCACACCGGCGATCTTGAGTGCCTCGGCGCTTTCGCGCACATTCTCCAGCGACGGACCCGACAACACCGGTTTACCGAGCGCCGCGGGTTCCAGCAGATTGTGCCCGCCGACCGGTACCAGCGAACCGCCGACAAATGCGACATCACCGGCCGCATAGAACAAGGCAAGTTCGCCGAGCGTATCCACCAGCAACACGTCACCGGCACTCAACGTCGTTTCACCGGCACTGCGGCGGCGGCATGTCAGCCCGGCTTTTTTCACCAGCGCGGCGACTGCGTCGGCGCGTTCCGGATGGCGCGGCGCCAGTACCAGCACGCTGTCCGGTTGACGGACGCGAACCTGCGCGAAGGCCTGCAACACGATCTGTTCCTCGCCGTCACGGGTGCTGCCCGCGATCAGCGCGCCCAAACCGGAGAACAGGCGCTGACGCAATGCCTGCGCACGCGGCGTCAGGTCATCGGCAAAGCGGATATCGAATTTGAGGTTGCCGCCGATGCTGATCCGCTCCGGCGCCGCACCCAGCTCACGGAAACGTTCCGCATCACCGGGGGATTGAGCATAGATCATGCTGACCCGCTGCAATGCCGTGCGCGTCAGGCGCTGCATTTTCTGGTAACGGCGCATGGAACGTCCGGAAACCCTCGCACTGACCATCAGCACCGGCACCTTGTAGCGCGTACAGGCTGCCAGTACGTTGGGCCAGATTTCGGTTTCGATGATGACGCCCACCGCCGGCTGCACCGTACGCAACCAGCGGTTGACGAAGAACGGCAGATCGTACGGCAGTTGCGCCACCATCACCCGGTCGCCGAACAGCTCCTGCGCGTGGACACGGCCGGCGCCGCTGAAACTGGTACCCAGAATCGGGCGCTGCGGATATTTCTGATGCAGCGCTTTGACCAGCGGCGCGGCGGAGCGGATTTCACCGACCGACGCGCCGTGTATCCAGATGGTTTCGTGCGGCGGCATGTAGGGCGAACTGCCGATGCGGTCGCTGAGCCGGTCCATGCGTCCGGTCTGGCGCACGGTGCGCCAGGCAAGCCACGGCAATGCCACCGGCATCAGCAGCAACAGGGCGAGTGAGTAAATGAAACGCACAGAATACCGGATCAGGAACTGCGGATTTTTTCGATGGTGGCAGTCGTCGACACGCCATCCACGAATTGCAGGATGCGGACTTCGCCGCCGTTTCTGGTCACGCAGTCGTAACCGGCGACATCCTGCGGTTTGTAATCGCCGCCTTTGACCAGCACATCCGGCAAGACCTTGCAGATCAGCCGTTCCGGTGTGTCTTCGGAGAACGGCACCACCCAGTCCACCGATGAAAGCGCGGCCAGTACCGTCATGCGATCTGCGAGCGTGTTCACCGGACGCTGCTCGCCTTTCAGGCGCTTGACTGAGGCATCGTCGTTGACCGCGACAATCAGGCGGTTACCGAGTCTGCGCGCTTCGTTGAGATACGCAACGTGTCCGGCATGCAGAATGTCGAACACGCCGTTGGTCATGATGATGCGTTCACCCTGACTGCGGGCATGCGCCACCGCATCGAGGATCGCGGCTTCATTCATCACCCCGCTGCCGCTGCGGCTGTGCGCCGCCAATCGCAATTCGGCGGATGTCACACTGGCGGCACCGAGTTTCGCAACCACCAGGCCGGCGCCGAGATTCGCCAGCGCGGCAGATTCGCCGAGCGACAACTTCGCGCCCACGCCCGCCGCAAACAAAGCGATCACCGTGTCGCCGGCACCGGTCACGTCGGAGACTTCCAGCGCCAGGGTCGGCAGATGCAGCGGCGGTCTGCCGGCTTCGAGCAGGGTCATGCCCTGTTCGCTGCGCGTGATCAAAAGCGATTGCAAGCCGAGCTCATCGCGCAAGGCTTCACCTTTGCGCACGATCTCGGCCTCGTCGGCACATTCGCCCACCACCGCTTCGAATTCAGACAGATTCGGCGTGATGCAGGTGGCATTCTTGTATTTGGTGAAGTCGCGTCCTTTCGGATCCACCATCACGGGTTTGTTTGCAGCGCGCGCTGCGGCAATCAGTTCCTGCACCGCCGCCAGGCTGCCTTTGCCGTAATCGGAGAGAATCACCACGTCGGTATTGGCAAGTTCAGCCTTGAAATCGGGCAACAGTGGCGCGTTGTCGAAGTGGCCGAAGCTTTCCTCGAAGTCCAACCGGATCAGTTGCTGGTGTCGCGAGAGTACCCGCAACTTGGTGATGGTCTTGGTGTTCTTGAGCCGGGTAAAGCGGCAACGGACGCCATGCACCTGCATGGATTCGGCCAGCTGTTCGGCAATCGGATCGTCGCCGGTAATACCGAGCACCGTGCAGTGCGCCCCCAGGCTCGCGAGATTGACGGCCACGTTGCCGGCGCCGCCGGGACGCTCCTCGCTTTCGCGTACATGGACCACCGGTACCGGTGCTTCCGGAGAAATGCGGCCGGTGGCACCGAACCAGTAACGGTCCAGCATCACGTCGCCTGCCACCAGCACGCGTACGCCGTCGAACTGAGGAATGCGGATGTCCATGGATGTCCCGGTTCTGCCCCGTGAAACCGGGCCGCATCATAACATGCAGACGGATGCGGGCCTGTACCGGACCCGGGCACGCCGCTAAACTGGCGCCCATGCACGCATCCCCGTTTTCAGCATGAAACGCGAATTTCTCAAGCCCCGTTACTGGGGTATCTGGCTGTTGCTCGGTTTCATCCGTCTGGCCGTACAGCTGCCCTATCCGGCGCAACTCGGGATCGGCCGCATGCTGGGTCGCATCCTGCGCACGGTCTCCGGCCGTCGCTGGCGCATCACCCTGGTGAACCTCGAGAAATGCCTGCCGGAACTCGATCGCGGTGCCCGCGAGCGGCTCGCCCGGGCACATTTCGATGCGCTCGGGATCGCGTTCCTGGAATTCGGCATGTGCTGGTGGATGAGCGAAAAGCGGCTGCGCAAACTGGGGCAGGTCGAAGGCCTGGAACACCTGCAAGCTGCGCGTGCCAAGGGTCATGGGGTGATCCTGTTGAGCGCGCATTTCACCACGCTGGAAATCACCGGCCGCCTGCTCGGCCTGCATACCGACCTGCATCTGATGTATCGCAAGATCGACAACCCGGTCATCGAGGAAGTGATGCGCGCCAGCCGTGAGCGCATTTTCGAGCGTGCCATCCCGCGCGAGGATGTACGCCTTATGTTCAAGAGTCTGAAATCCGGTAAACCGGTCTGGTATGCGACCGATCAGGGCTATCGCGGCAAGCACAGCGAAATGGTGCCGTTCTTCGGCATCCCGGCCCCCACCAATGTCGCGCTCTCGCGTCTGGCACGCACCAGCGGTGCGCCTGTGGTGCCGTTCTTTGCGATGCGACTGCCAGATGCAAAAGGTTACAAACTGATGATTGAACCGGAAGTGGGAAACTTTCCATCCGACGATCCGATCGCTGACGCACTGCAATTAAATCAGCGCCTCGAACAACGCATCCGTCTCGCGCCAGAACAATATTTATGGAGCCATGACCGTTTCAAGGTCGTGCCCCGCGATTGATCCTTATTAAGCCTGTCGCGCATCAGCGATACAACCCCGGCGAGATTCACCAGTCTGGACACAACCAGAATTGCGACTCGTGTCGCAGGTATACTGAGCGTGCGCATCCCGGTAGAATCGCCAGCACCAGAAACCTGCCGGAACCCTCTCTTCAACCGATCATGAGCAAACCGAACAGTTTTCTGGCGCCGCGCTACTGGGGCACCTGGATCGCCCTTGGCATCGTTCGCATCGGCACATTGCTGCCTCCCCGGCTTCAGCTTGCCTACAGTCGACTGCTTGGCGCCCTCATGTATCGTCTGTCCAAACGTCGCCGTACCATCACGGAAAACAATATTGCCAAATGCCTGCCCGCACTTGATGCGGATGCGCGCGCCCGGCTCGTTCACCGGCACTTTCACGCACTTGGCATGGCGTTCATCGAGATTGGCATGAGCTGGTGGACAAGCGGCAAACGCCTCAAGCGCAGAGTTCGCATCGAGGGCATGGAACACTTGCAGCAGGCACGCGATCGGGGACACGGCGTCATTCTGCTCACTGCCCATTTCACCACGTTTGAGATCGGTAGCCGCTTGCTGAGTTTATTCACCGCGGTCGATGGCATGTACAGGCCCAGCGACAACCCGCTGATTGACGCCATCATGAACAAGCACCGCAAGCAATACCTCGAACACGCGATTTTGCGCGACGATGTTCGCGGAATGCTGCAGAGTCTGAAGGAGAACCGACTGGTCCTGACCGCCTTCGATCAGGGCTATCGGGGAAAAAAGATGGCCATGGTACCTTTCTTCGGCATCGATGCCCCAACCAATGTCGCGATCTCGCGGCTGGCCGAAGTCAGTAAAGCGGCGGTTGTCCCTTTCTTTGCAGAGCGACTGCCCGGCTCAGAGGGGTATCTGCTGAAACTCCAACCTGCATTGGAAAATTTTCCGA
>DASUXE010000144.1:0-2570 GCA_036378075.1 Gammaproteobacteria bacterium | reverse complement strand
CGCAAGCGGTGGCCAAGTGCGTAACCCGCCAGCGCGGCAGCAAACAGGATGATGCCGATAATGCCGGTCTGGATATAGCTGGCATCCGCTGGCGGGCCGTACAACAGTATGAAGGTCTGGTCGCCAAGCATCGCCAGCGTGCCGAACGCGGCGAACGCGATACCCATGCGGCGCGACAGGATCACACTGTTGACGGCAATGGTGACGAATAACAATCCGCCCAGGCCGCTATTGGGTCCGCCACTGGAATGCATGAGCAGCGTGACGGCCACGATGTCGGCGATCAACTGGCTGTAAATCTGCACAGCGAGTGCGGGCTGTTGCGCGCGGACTGTGAAACTCGAGAATGCGCTGAAACAGAAATAGCCGATGCCGGTCCACAGGAACAGCAGCGGGAGCTGTGCGCCGAGTTGACGGGCACCGATGGCGCTGAAAAACAGCACCACCACCAGACCGCCGACCACCATCCGGAACAGATTCAGCAACCGCAGCAGGCGCCACGGCAGCGCATTGACCTCCGCCGTGAGTTCCGGCGCGCGGGGTTCGGTGCCGCCGGCTGCCGGCGCAAGACGGTTCATTCCGGTACCTCGGCTTTGCTTAGCATGGGGCTTTGCTTCAAAATAGCGTACTCACTCCCAATCTCGAAACCCCCGACCATGAACCTGCACGAATATCAGGCAAAACAACTGTTCTCAGAATACGGCATCCCGGTGCCCAATGGACTGCCCGCCAGCAGCGCCGCCCAAGCGGTGGAAGCGGCCGGCAGTCTTGGCGGCAAGCTCTGGGTGGTCAAGGCCCAGGTCCACGCCGGTGGCCGCGGCAAGGCCGGCGGCGTCAAGCTGTGCCGGACCCCGGAAGAAGTCCGGGCCGCGGCCGAAGGCATGCTTGGCCAGCAGATCGTCACGCATCAGACCGGGCCGGAAGGGCTGCCCATCAACACCCTGTTGATCGAGGCCGGCTCCGACATCGCCCGCGAGCTATATCTGTCGGTACTGGTGGACCGCAGCCGCGAGCAGGTGGTGTTCATGGCTTCCGCTGCCGGCGGCATGGATATCGAGGAAGTCGCCGCCAGGACCCCGGAAAAGATTTTCCGGGTCTGGGTGCATCCGGCTACCGGCATCCAGCCGCATCAGGTGCGCGAACTCGCGTTCGGCCTGGGACTCACCGACAAGAGCCAGCAGGCCACCTTCAGCAAGATCGTGAACGGCCTGTACCGGGTTGTCATGGAGCGCGATGCCAGTCTGGTGGAAATCAATCCGTTGATCGTCAAGACTGACGGCACCGTGATCGCGCTGGACGCGAAAGTGAATCTCGATGACAACGCGCTCTATCGCCAGCAAAAGCTGGCTGCGATGCGCGATGCGTCACAGGAAGACGCACGCGAGAGCGAAGCCCGCGAACACGATCTCAACTACGTTTCGCTGGACGGCAACATTGCCTGCATGGTGAATGGCGCGGGTCTCGCCATGGCGACCATGGACATCATCAAGCTGCATGGCGGTGCACCCGCGAACTTTCTCGACGTTGGCGGCGGTGCCACCACCGAGCGTGTGACTGCGGCATTCAAATTGATTCTTTCCAACGAGCATGTGAAAGCGATCCTGGTCAACATCTTCGGCGGCATCGTGCGCTGCGACCTGATCGCGGAAGGCATCATCGAAGCAGTCAAGCAGGTTGGCGTCTCGGTACCGGTGGTGGTCAGACTCGAAGGCACCAACGTCGAACAGGGCAAGGCACTGCTTGCAAAGAGCGGTCTCGCCATCACGCCCGCCAACGATCTCACCGATGCGGCGAAGAAAGTCGTCGCTTCAATCAAGTAATCCGGAAATACTCACATGAGCATTTTGATAAACAAGAAGACCAAGGTGATCTGCCAGGGTTTTACCGGCAAGCAGGGCACCTTCCATTCCGAGCAGGCGATCGCTTACGGCACCCGGCTGGTCGGCGGCGTCACTCCGGGTCGCGGCGGCGAAAAACATCTCGGCCTGCCGGTGTTCAACACCGTGCACGACGCCGTGAAAGCCACCGGTGCCGAAGCCAGCATGATCTACGTACCGGCGCCGTTTGCCGCCGATGCCATTCTTGAGGCCGCCGATGCCGGCATCAAGGTGATCGTCTGTATCACCGAAGGCATTCCGGTCACCGACATGATCCGTGTAAAAGCCGCCATCCGCGACATGGATTGTGTGCTGGTCGGTCCGAACTGCCCGGGCGTGATCACGCCGGGCGAGTGCAAGATCGGCATCATGCCGGGCCACATTCACAAACCCGGCAAGGTCGGTATCGTCTCGCGTTCCGGCACGCTCACCTACGAAGCGGTGTTCCAGACCACCAATCTCGGACTCGGTCAGACCACCTGCGTCGGTATCGGCGGCGATCCGGTACATGGCATGAGCTTCATCGACGTCATCGCGATGTTCAATGAAGATCCCAAGACCCAGGGCATCATCATGGTCGGCGAAATCGGCGGGTCAGACGAAGAAGCCGCAGCTGCCTACATCAAGAAGAACGTCAAGAAACCGGTGGTGGCCTACATCGCCGGCGTCACTGCACCCCCCGGCAAGCGCATG
>DASUXE010000143.1:0-4676 GCA_036378075.1 Gammaproteobacteria bacterium | reverse complement strand
GAGAACGGCGCGCAGATCATCGACGTGAACATGGACGAGGGCATGCTGGACGGTACGGCTGCGATGAGCCGTTTTCTGAGTCTCGCAGCATCCGAACCGGATATATGCCGGGTCCCGGTCATGATCGATTCGTCGCGCTGGGAGATTATTGAAGCTGGACTGAAGTGCATGCAGGGGAAATGCATTATCAATTCGATCAGTCTCAAGGAAGGCGAGGAAAAGTTCCTGCAGCAGGCCCGGCTGGCGCGTCGCTACGGTGCCGCAGTCGTCGTCATGGCTTTCGATGAACAAGGTCAGGCCGATACGCTCGAAAAACGCATTGCAGTTTGCGAGCGAGCCAACAGGCTGCTGATCGAAGTGGCGGGGTTTCCTGCTGAAGATGTGATCTTCGATCCCAATATTTTCGCGGTTGGAACCGGTATCGACGAACACAGCAATTACGCGGTCGATTTCATCGAAGCCACGCGCCAGTTGAAACGTCGTTTGCCACGGGCACTGATAAGCGGAGGCGTGAGCAACGTATCGTTTTCGTTCCGCGGCAATAACCGGGTCCGTGAAGCCATGCATGCGGCGTTCCTGTATCACGCCATTAGTGCGGGGATGGACATGGGTATCGTCAATGCGGGTCAATTGGCGGTATATGAGGATATTCCGAGGGAGTTGCTGGAGCACGTTGAGGATGTGCTCCTCAATCGCCGTCCCGATGCCGCTGAACGGCTGGTAACGTTTGCCGGCAGTCTTGAGCAAGAGGACAAGAAGCAGGAATCGGATCAGGCCTGGCGGAGCCTTCCGGTGAACGAGCGTCTCAGCCACGCCCTGGTGCATGGGATTACGGATTATATTGAGGCAGATACCGAAGCAGCACGTCGCGCCGCCCGGCGTCCGCTTGATGTAATCGAAGGGCCGCTGATGGATGGCATGAACGTGGTCGGCGATCTGTTCGGTGCCGGCAAGATGTTTCTGCCACAGGTGGTGAAATCCGCCCGGGTGATGAAGAAGGCAGTCGCGTACCTTATTCCTTACATAGATTCGGAAAAAGATGCCAGTGCACGTGCCAAGGGCAGAATTCTGATGGCCACAGTCAAAGGCGATGTCCACGATATTGGCAAGAACATCGTCGGCGTAGTGTTGCAGTGCAACAACTATGAAGTGATTGATCTGGGTGTAATGGTTCCGGCGCAGAAGATTCTGGAAATTGCTCGTGCAGAGCAGGTGGACATCATTGGTCTTTCCGGCCTGATTACTCCATCGCTGGATGAAATGGTGCATGTCGCCAAAGAGATGCAGCGCGAAGGCTTCACGATCCCCCTGATGATTGGCGGCGCGACCACCTCGCGGACGCACACCGCGGTCAAGATTGCTCCCGGATATTCCGGTCCGGTGACCTACGTCAAGGATGCGTCGCGTGCGGTAAGCGTTGCGTCCAGCCTGCTGGGCGAAGCTAGTGAGGCGTTTGCCAACAGCATCCGGCAGGAATACAGCGACGTGCGCACTCAGCATGCAGGGCGTGAAGATCATGTCAAGTGGCTGAGTCTGGATGCAGCGCGTGAAAACCGCACACCCATCGATTGGGCCGGTTATGTGCCGGTCCGCCCCCGCAAGCTGGGCGTGCAGGTGTTTGACGAGTTCCCACTCGAAGCGATCCGCGAATACATCGACTGGACACCGTTCTTTCACACCTGGCAGCTGAAAGCGAGCTATCCGCGGATCATGGACGATCCGGAAAAAGGTGAGACTGCCCGCAAGCTGTTCCAGGAAGCGAATCAGATGCTGGACAGGATCATTGCCGAGAAATGGCTGCGTGCAAGTGCCGTGTATGGTCTGTTTCCAGCCAATGCAATCAACGGCGATGATATTGCGGTTTTCCGGGATGACAACCGCGATGACAGGCTCATTACCTTCCACTTTCTGCGACAGCAACAGGAAAAGCCACCTGGCCGGCCTAACCAGTGTCTGGTGGATTTCGTTGCACCGCACGCCAGCGGCATCGAGGATTATCTGGGTGCCTTTGCGGTTACCGCCGGACTCGGGATCGAGACCCAGCTTGAACGTTTCGCTGCCGAGCATGACGATTACAGCGCAATTCTTCTTAAGTCACTGGCCGACCGCCTGGCGGAAGCGTTTGCCGAATTGCTGCATGAGCGGGTACGCAAGGAGTTCTGGGGTTATGCAGCGGACGAAAAACTGAACAACGACGCGTTGATACTGGAACAGTACAAGGGTATTCGTCCTGCGCCCGGTTATCCGGCCTGTCCGGAGCACACCGAAAAAGGCAGTATCTGGCACTTGCTGGATGCCGAACGACGTGCCGGCATCAAACTCACAGAGCACTACGCCATGTGGCCCGCAGCGGCAGTTAGTGGATTCTATTTTTCTCATCCCCAATCGCGCTATTTCGCGGTAGGCAAGATCAACCGCGACCAGGTGCGGGACTACGCGCAACGCAAGGGTATGGATATGGAAACGGCAGAGCGCTGGTTGGCGCCAAATCTTGGCTATGTCCCCTGATACGGGCTGTGGCAGATTTGAATAATCTGCCGTGTTTTGGCATAGTCCGCGGGCCTGAACACGGATATTCGTTTTACCAGATCAGATCCCGGGGGATTTTCAATGAAATTTGCGACCCGCAAGGCGGTGGTATTGCTGCTGGTTGTATTGCCGGCTGTTTTTGTTTCAGTCGCGGCTGGTGCTGCGGACAAACCCGAAGTGCTGCGTGCCACGCTCAAGAACGGCCTGCGCGTCGTAATCGTGAAGAATACCCTGGCACCGGTGGTTACCACCGAAATGAATTATCTGGTGGGTTCCAACGAGACGCCGGCAGGATTTCCCGGTACGGCGCACGCGCTGGAACATACGATGTTCCGTGGCAGCCCTGGACTGAGTTCGGATCAGTTGATGAATATCACGGCGGCGATGGGCGGTTACGCCAATGCGGATACCCAGCAGACCATTACCCAGTACTATTTCACGGTGCCGGCGGAAGATCTGAATCTGGCCTTGCATATCGCCTCGATCCGGATGCGCGGCATCGATGCAACCGAGAAGGATTGGGACAAGGAACGCGGCGCCATCGAGCAGGAAGTCGCACGCGATCTGTCCAGCCCGACGTATTTGTTCTACAAGCAGCTGCTGGCTGCGATGTTCAAGGGCACACCGTATGCCCACGATGCGCTGGGTACGCGGCCTTCGTTCGACAAAACCACTGCCAAGGATCTGAAAAAATTCTATGATACCTGGTACGCGCCGAATAACGCGATTCTGGTGATCGTCGGCGATGTGGAGCCAAAACAGGCTCTGCAACAGGTCGAGAAGCTGTTTGCGGACATTCCTGCCAAGCAGTTGCCGAAGCGTACGCCGATCATACTCGGCAACGTGAAGGCCCAGACCCTGAATCTGCCGACCGATCTGCCGTATGGCCTGACCCTGACGTCGTTTCGCATGCCCGGCTACAAGAGTCCGGATTATGCGGCGGGTGTGATTCTCGCGGACGTGCTGGCCAGTCAGCGCGGCAACCTGTATGCGCTGGTGCCCGAGGGTAAAGCGCTGTACGCGGGCTTCCAGGCCAATGCCATGCCGGATGCCGGACTCGGCTTTGCGATCGGGGTATTTCCGAACGGCGGCGATTCTGCGGCGTTGACCAGAGAAATCCAGAGCCGCATCCAGCAGGAAGTGAAGCAGGGCGTGCCTGCCGAACTGGTGGCTGCAGCGAAAAAGAGCGAGATTGCTTCCTTCGCGTTCGAGAAGAATTCGGTGTCCGGACTGGCGAATGCCTGGTCCAATGCTCTGACGTTGCAGGGGCGCGAGGCGCCAGACGATCTGGTCGCTGCGCTTGACAAAGTGACGGTCGCGGATGTGAACCGTGTAGCAAAGGAGTATCTGAATCAGGATCATGCCATCACCGCAATCCTGACGCCGGAATCTTCCGGCAAGCCGGTTGCCGGCAAGGGGTTCGGTGGTGCCGAATCATTCGGGACCGGCACAAGCAAACCCGTTCCGCTGCCGGATTGGGCCAAGACGGCACTGTCACGGTTGAGCATGCCCAAAGCCGCGCCTTCTCCAACAGTGAGCGTGTTGCCGAACGGTATCAAATTGATTGTCCGTTCCGAGAACGTGAGTGACACTGTCAGTGTCTATGGCGGCATCCGCACTGAACCCGACATGCAGCAACCCAAGGGGCAAGACGGGGTCGCAAGCGTACTCAATGGATTGTTTGAGTATGGCAGCCCGAATCTCAATCGTGTGCAACTGGTCACCGCGCTGGACGATATTGCTGCGAGTGCCAATTTCGGCACCTCGTTCGCGGTCAGGACGCCGGCGGCGCAGTTTGCTCGTGCGGTGCAGATACTGGCCGATGTCGAACTGCATCCGTCATTGCCTGTGCAAGCGTTCAAGGTGGTGCAGATGCAGACCGCGCGCGCCCAGGCTGGCCAGTTGCAGAGCCCGGGTTATCTGTTCGATCGTGCTTTCGACAAGGCCTTGCTGCCGGCTGGCGATCCCGCGTTGCGTGAAGCGACCCCGCAGAGCATCATGCAGCTGACACTCGGCGATGTGCAGCATTATTACCAGCAGACATTCCGTCCGGATATGACCACCATCGTGGTGATCGGCAAGATCACACCGGAAGCAGCCAAGGCTGCCATTGAAAAATATTTCGGTGCCTGGAAAGCCGAAGGTTC
>DASUXE010000142.1:0-7533 GCA_036378075.1 Gammaproteobacteria bacterium | reverse complement strand
AGCGTAAACCAGCGAGACGTATTTCGACAGGTAACCGGAAGCAGTCTGCAGCAACGGTATATCAACGGGCGTGCTGAACGTCAGGGCAATTACGGCATTACGCGGTACATATGTCTGACCATTGGACGGATCGCTGGCAATCAGATCCGGCGTCAGCGTATCCATCAACATCAATCGTGACGCGTAAATTCCCGCGCCGGGGCCGACAGTCTCTTTGCCTTTCTCTGCTGCAATGACGATACCATCGGTGCTGAATTTGACGGGCCCAAGTGTTTCTGGCGTGTCACTATCAAAGGCGTGATTGCTGTAAAGAATTGCCGCATCGAGCAACGTGATTTGCGATGAATCGCTGGTATCAAACAGATTGAGGTAACCGGTGTAGGTCAGCACGTTCTGGTCGGAGGATGACACGCCGAGCTTTGCCTCCGACGCCAGCGTATTCAGCGCAGACAGGTCAACCGGCGAACCGGGCAACGGCAGCCCCAGGTCGTCGTAGACACTAAGCTGCTGCAAATGATCTGCGTGCGTGGCGTCGAACAGGGCCAGATCGGTACCAGACGCCTGTGCGGCAAGGCGCATGCCATCGACGGTCGGCGCCGAAATACTGTTATTCGCATCGAAGCCGATTTGCGGGATGGTCGGACGCGTGACGTCAAATACGAAACGGCCGTGCTTACCGACCACATTCAGATGGCCGTTCACGACTTCCAGTCGGGTCGCTGCAAGCGGTAACGATTCCCCGGCCGCATTCCCGTCGCTCAGGACACGAATCACCGACGGCTTACTGGGGTCCGCAATGCTGATGACAGCCACGCCGTCCTTGTCGTTGGCAGCGAAAAGCAGATCGCCAATCGTGACCATGCTGGTCGGCACGTCGGAGAAATTCAGTGGCAGGCTGTACAGAATGTCGCGGTTCTGCCCGGGCGGATCCCCGGCACCGGGCAAGTGATTCTCACGGTCATAGACCAGAATCACATTCTGGTCTTCATATGGCGGGTCGATCAGCGGGAAGTGGTAACCGGATGCCGCCACGTAAAGTTGTTTGGACGTCAACGTCATGGTTGACGGAGTGAGCGCCTGCGGCAGATTGAAGTAGCCAAATCCGTAAAGCGGGGCCGCGTCGGCCAGATCATGCCGATCGTAGTGAACGAGCGATATCCAGCCGGGCGCGAATGTGGCATCAAAATCACTCAACGTATTGACGCTGTCAGGGCTGACACCCTTTGCCAATATTCCCTTTCCGAGCACATAAACCAGTCCCAGATTGGGATCCGATGCAGTATCGACAATGGTGCCGGGCGGCAACTTCAGTGCGTCAGGAACATACGTCTTTTGCTGGTTCCACAACGCTTCAAGATCACCAAGGCTCAGTGGCTGTTCGGCTTCCAGGGTGCGATCGACCGTCAGGCGCCCATAGAACAACGCATGCGGCAACAGATAATGGCGGCCGGATGCGTCACTGATTTCCACATCGACATAGCCCCGATAGTTGCCGCCGAAATCGGGAACCACCCAGTGCATTTCCTCAGCACTGACCAGCTTCAAGCGATCCTGATCCACCGTGTCGACAATGGCTGTACCGGGATCGCCGCTTTCGTACGCACGCAGCGTCACGCTGTTGCTGAACCCGTAACCGACGATGCGAACCTGATCACCGACGCCTGCCTGGCTGACGTGCACAATCGGCGGATCAATGAAGGAAATCTTCAGTTCATCCAGATAGGTATATAGCCCCATCCCGGTGGTCTGCAGGCCGGCGTCATTTACCACAGTAACGGCGGCGGGGCCCGGGTAATTGGGCAAGGTGTGCGCTTCAATCTTTTCAAACGGGTCAACCGCGCTTGGCGCTTCAACCTTGTCCACCACCAGTTGCTGGCCGCCCACAAACAACTGTGGTGAATTGCCGAAATTCGTCCCGCGGACAACAATCGGTGTGCCGCCTTCAATGCTGCCGCTGTTTGGTGTTACGGAGTTGATGACGGGGGCCAATGCCGCCCCGGCTTTCGAAGTGCTGAACGCGGCAACATAGTCCTCTCCCAGCGGCCCGCCAGTAAGCGGTGCCAGACCTTTCTTGATAATGATGTAATAGGTGGTGTTGGGGTCCAGCGTCTGACCGTCGATACGCGTCAATTGGATGAAACGGTAGGCTGGCTGGCCGGCGCGCTGCGCAAATCCCAGGGTGAATTTCGACGTAACGTCGGCACCGATCAGTGGATCGCCCTGCACCACTCTCAGGTATTGCGAAAGGTCTGTCGATGACGACAACACCGAGGACAGTTCGATCTGGATATCGGGCAATTCGGTGGAAACGTTGCGGGCATCCCGTGCCGGCGTCTGGCCAATGATCGTCAGGTCCGGCATGTCGATACGATCGATGCCCAGCATACCTGCGGCGACCTGCAAGGCACCCCGGGCAATCGCCAAGCCACGCGCCGCGAAATCTGTCGCCGTCGCTTGGCGGTGAATAACAACAGGTACCGTCGCATCGACATTCGGAGTATCCAGCGCGGCAAGGTCAATCACCTGAACCAGTGACTGTGCGGGCTTGCCGGTCTGGTCGCGGTCGTGTTCCGTGACATAGGCTTTGTCACCGGCCACGGCGACGTCATATACACCGCCCGCAGTGAGATCCGGACGCGCTGGATTCAGGGTTATCGAGTGCAACAATTTCGGGTGGTACGGATCGGCGATGCTGATGATGTCAAGCTCCGCACCCGATCCATCCTCCGCCATGTCGGTAACGTAAACGTTGCTACCTGCAATGGTCAGACGATTCGCTATGCCGAGTGTGTCCAGCTTTGCCACGATCGGCATCGAAGGCTGGGTGATATCGGCAATCACCAGTCCCTGATGCGATGCTGCAATGTAGGCAAAGTTGTCCTTGATCTTCACGTCACGCGCGAGATCGTCCGGCTTGATAAACCCGACCCGGTAAGGCGCTGCGAGGTTACTGATATCGATAACCTGCACGCCGCCGTATCCGTTGGCAACGAAGGCCAGATTGTCCTTGCGCGCAACGCCATATACGTCCGGATACGGCAAATCAATGCGGCCTTTCAACAGATACGGCAGACCGAATTGGTTGTCGCCATTGTGTACGGTGAAGATCAGCAGTTCGCCGCCATCATCATCCAGGTACGTCTTGCCGCTCGACGTATCCTTGTTGATCTGATCGATCAGTGTATCGGCGAATGCTCCACCGCCGGAGTCCAGTTGAGTTCCGGGCAGCACTCCACTCTTGCTGGCGAGCACAAAATTTGCATCTGCAGCGATCTCCGAGATTGTGCCGGAGAACACTTCGGAGGATCCGGCCAGTAAATCGGAATACACGTAATGCTCAACACCATTTGTGTAGGCGTCGTTGGTATCGTCCGCGATAAACAGGCCGGTGCGCGGCTGCGGGTGATCGGCTGCGGCGCCGTTAGAAGTGTCATTCTCCAGCGCGACACCCAGCCCCTGCTCCAGACGCATTGGGTCCACATTGGACCATGCGCCGAGCAGCGCGCCGGTTTGAGTATCCGATTGGAATTGCGAAACGGCGGTGTAGTACACGCTTTGTGCCACCGTACGCTCGCCAGCAGATGGCGAAGCCGCGCCCGGTTTGGCGGGTAACAGGAAGCGCTTTTCACTGACCGGCAAACCGACTTCATGTGTGGTTTCGGAGGTCACATCGTGGTTAGGCGTTTTGACTTCCGCCACCACCCGTACGCGCTCGTTTTGCTGTGTACCGCGCATCAAAATATGGCCGTCGGCAAAATCACCCCAGTAGATATAGTAATTATTGTCGGGATCGCTGACAGGCGTTGTATCACCCGGATTGCGTGTATCGTCGCGCAACAGCTGCTGGTCAGCAGTGGCAATGGTATGCCACGCACCCGCATCGTCCTGGTATTCACGGATCCAGTGGAGGTAAACCTGCCGGTTGGCGTCTGCGCCGATATCGTTGATCGACACCACGGCGTGTACCGTTGCACCTGCCGTCAGGATGTCGCCCTGCAGCGGATCCAATTCGCTGACCTTCGGCGCGACGGTATCGGCCACCGTGCCGATATGCACTTCCTGCGTCCTGGTCGCGTGGCCAGCCACGTCGTAAGCCGTTGCCTGTACCACAAAGCCACTGCTGCCCTCCGGCGGCGTGATCACCGCTCTATATATGTCTTCCTGAGCCGCGGAACCGGTCTGTTTCGAATAGCTGTCATATACCGTACTGACCGGCGTGCCATTGACCGAGAACACCACGCGGTCGATGCCTGATGGCCCCAGATCGTCGTCCGCCTGTACCCAGACATCCAGATCCTGCCCCTGGATAATGACTGACTGATCATTGTCCGGCTTGACGATCTTCGCAGTCGGAGGTTGATCGGGCACGACTGTCAAATCCAAAGGCGCCGAGATTTTTGAGACATACCCGTCGACGTCGGTTGCCTGGGCCTCAAAACTCAACACGCTGCCCGCGCTGCCCTGCGGTACCGTCAGATGGAATTGGAAAGGCGCCGCATTGTCGGTGCCGACCGACTTGTAATCGTCAACGCTCTTGGGATTGGTTGCCTGGACCAGCCGGACTGAATCGACGCCCACTTCCGGATCGTGTGCCAACACCTGCACAACGATCTCGCGACCTTCGGTAATCTGACTGACGCTGCTCCCCAGGCTATATCCCTGGCTGTCCAGAATCTGGATGCCGTCGACACTCGGCGGCTGATTGCGCACCAGGGTTACCGGGCGCGTCACGACGGATTCGTTCCCCGCTCCGTCGCGCGCATGCACGGTGAGCTGCATGTTCAACTGGTTGACGCCATCGGCTTTGTCACCCAGATAATCCGATAACGCCTTCATGGCAATACTTCCGGCGTACGGCGCGGTCAGCAACGTCTGCTGCGCAATCACCTCATCCGGCGTGAATTGACCGTCGCCATTCAGATCTGCCGACAACACGAAGCCCACCGAACTCACTGCGACATTGTCGGTTGCCTCAACCGCAAACGGTAGTGAGCGTTTCTCGACCACGGTGGTGCCGCTGGCGGCCGGTTCAGTCACCGTCAATTCAGGCGGCTGGGTATCCCGCTGAACGTGAAGATGCAAGGGACTCGGCGTCGTGGCAACGCGTGGCGTACCGGAATAGCGTTTCTCGACCGCGCTCGAGGTAAGGGTCAGATCCTTGCCGGCCTGTCCGTAGGGAACATCCACCAGGAATTCATACGGATAACTGGTGTCGGTAAAGACCCTGTCGCCGCCAGTCAATCCGGCAACCTGCAATACGACACGGTCAATGCCAACGTCGTCATTGGCATTGATCTGAACCAGAACGTGTTCGCCTTCGATGACATCGGTGCCATCCTTGGGTTGCCCGATCAGCACACTGGGTGGCTGATCCTGAACAATTTGCAGTGTCAGCGTGTCATCGGCGGTGTGTTTATCAAGATCCCCATAGGACGCGCCGTAGGTATCAATGGCCTCGCCGCTAAGTGTGAGCAGGTTGTTGGCGGAATTGCTGCTGTCGAATGTCGGCGTGGTGACCTGGAAGCTGTATGGCGGTTGTTTCAACGCCAGGTTAAAGACCTGCTCATTATTGCTTCCGTGCGTGGCAATAAGCCGTACTGAATCAACGCCGACATCGTCGAATGCCTTGAGATTTACTTCGAGCGGGGTACCCTCAACGACTTTCGCGCCCTGGGTGGGCGTCACGAAGTCCATGGTCGGACGCTGGTCCACGTGCACCGGGAAACTCACTTCACGTTCGCTGCTGTTACCCGTAGCGTCGTAAGCAACCAGCTTCACCCATATATCGTAAGGTTCATTACCGGTCAGATTCAGTCCCGTGAACCGGGACATGATGGTGGTCAACTTGTCGACGTGCACCGTCTGCAGATATTCGGGCGTATCGATATTGAGCGTAGTAACCGGATTGAAATCGCGCGCATCGATGGAGTCCACAGTGCGAATCGGATTACCGTAAGGCGTCGTCACGTAATTACCGTCTGATGTCATCACACCGTAGGCAGTAAAGACCTCGAGCTTCGAAACCTTGACGTTGTCATAGCCTTCGAACCCGAGCGTGAAATCGGCCGCTTCAGTCGGCCCGAAACCCGGCCCCGGCCGCGTAACGGCGACTTCCGGGTTGATGGTGTCCTGATCCACGTTGATCGTGATTTCATGACGACCCACCGAGCCGTCTGCATCGTGCACCACGGCGGTGAGCTTCAGCGGCTCGCCATAGCGGACCAGACCGGCGGGAACAGCCAGAATGAACCCTTCCTGTTCGGCATAGGGGCTATCGGGTCTTCCATAGCTGTTGGCCATGTCAACGCCATAGGTCTTCTCGATGTCGTCGTACATCGAATTGAAACCTTGCTGGATTGCACCGGCACCGCCAATGTCGTTCGTACCCCGCAATACTGCATCGGGGTTAATCATCGACAGCGGCACGCCGTTGGCGTACACGGTGATCGCATTGGAATCCAGTTGACGGTCATCGGTCGCCACAATGCCGACCTTGATCTGGAAGGTCCCCGCAACGATCGCCTGCTGATCGGCCGGCGACGTGATATGCACTTCCGGCGCCATGTTGCTGAGCGGATGCACCAGGAAATTACGTACGGTCTTGTTCCCGTAGGTATCCGTCAGTACAATTTCGTACTGAGTATCTTCGGCCTGCTTGAATACAATTTCTGCGCCTGCAGGTGATTTCAGTATCTGCGGATCCGGACAGTCGCTGTGGAAGGTCTGACTGTATTCCACGATCCGATTTCCGGCATCGTCTATACGATTGATTGTGTAGGCCGCAAGGCCTGCGTCGTCATCCAGCTGCGTATCAAGGCGGAACGGTTCACCGCTCCGTACCCAGAATTCGCCATAGTTCAATCGATCTGCATCCGAGATGACGTTCTTATAGACCCCGTTCAGTTTATAGGTAGAAAACCCGGTGAGTGTGATCTGCGGCGGCGCATTCGGACCGACAGGATACGAGAGCGTGCGAGTACTCGTGGCCCCGGTATCGTCGAGCGCCACAATTCCCAGATCCAGTTCACCCGAGGTCAGGTCACGCGGAACGTCATACGGAATCACAAAATCCTGCTGTCCGTAAAGGCCCCCGATTTCCTTGACTATCTTTCCGCTGCCGTCCAGGAGCTGAATAGAACGCACTCCACCGGTATTATCCGTCGCGTGCAGATGCAGAAGGATGCGCTGCATCGGCACCATGTTCGCTCCCGTTACAGGAGAGGTTACGTTCAGCACCGGCGGCGTCTGGTCCTGTGTAATCGAGAACGTTGCGAGGTTGACCAACTGCTGTGGGCCACGGGTGCCAGCGAATCTATCGGCGGCAAAACCCAGCACTGACATGGAGTGCTGATCGAAGCCAACCGGCACGTGAACGGCATATGCGTTATCGGATAAATTGGTACTAGCATTGACTTGAAGAGGCGCCATTACCATTCCGGTGGCGTCCGCTCCCTGATACTGATCGGCCAGTGCAACGCTGATCTCCGCCTGCAAACTTACTGATCGTTGATGCCCATTCGTGACGTACTGACC
>DASUXE010000141.1:0-17701 GCA_036378075.1 Gammaproteobacteria bacterium | reverse complement strand
TTACTGATCTGCAATCATGTCAGCTACGCCGACGCACTGGTAATTTCCGCTGGAATCTGGCGCCCTGTGCGTTTTGTCATGGATCACCGGATTTACAAGCTGCCCGTATTGCACTGGATTTTCAAAACCAGCAAAACGATTCCGATCGCTTCACGCCGGGAAAATCCGCAATTGCTGGAACAGGCGTACCAGGAAATCGTGCAGGCGCTCCGCAACGGCGAATTGGTCTGCATATTTCCGGAAGGGGTAATCACTCGCGACGGCGAACTGGCGGATTTCCGCCCAGGTTTGCTGCGCATACTCGGCGAGATATCCGTACCGGTGATACCGCTCGGCGTGGCTGGATTGTGGGGAAGTATTTTTTCACGAGCGCCGCTTGTAGAAAAACTGACCCGTTATTTCCGGCCCTTCCGTAAAATCTATCTGCGTGCTGGCGAGAGTGTCGCGCCGGAAGCTGCAGAACTCGTCGCATTGCGTACCGAGGTATTGGGGTTGCGTGGTATCAGGCGCTAGGAGTGGTACTTCACTCCTCCGCGCTGTAGCTCTTGATGATGTAACTGCCGGATTTCTCGTCGCGCTGCAAAACCAGCAAGCCTTTCGATTCGGCTTCTTCCAGCAACTGGCCGAAACTGCGGAAGCCGTGATAGGCCTCGTTGAACCCGGGTTTGCGCCGCTTCAACGCCTGCTTCACCATCGACCCCCAGACCTTGTCTTCTTCACCGCGTTCCTTGAACAGGTCCTCGACCGTTTCCAGCACCAGGTCCAGAGCCTCCTGACGCTTGTCGCTTTCCGGTCGCGCGGCCTTCTTTTCCGGCGCCTTGGCCGCACTGCCGGCAGCCGGTTTGCGCCGGCGTTTGCGTGGCTTGTCGGACTCCCGCACCAGGTCGTCGTAATAGATGAATTCATCGCAATTGGAAATCAGCAGATCGGAGGTCGAACTCTTGACTCCGACCCCGATCACCAGTTTGTTGTTCTCACGCAGCTTGCTGACCAGCGGGGAGAAATCCGAATCGCCGCTGACGATCACGAAACTGTCGACGTGCGCCTTGGTGTAACAAAGGTCGAGCGCATCCACCACCATGCGGATATCGGCGGAATTCTTGCCGGACAGGCGCACGTGCGGAATCTCGATCAGTTCGAATGACGCCTCGTGCATCGCGGGCTTGAATTCCTTGTAGCGCTCCCAGTCGCAATAGGCCTTCTTGACCACGATATTGCCTTTCAGCAGCAGCTTCTCCAGCACCTTGCGGATATCGAATGCCGCGTACTTGGCATCGCGCACCCCGAGCGCCACGTTCTCGAAATCGCAGAACACAGCCATACTGTGGGTCGCGGATTTTTCTGCCATATACCTGTTGCCCTGCTTCTTCTAAAGACGCCAGTCTAAACGCTTGCCGGAAGAACCGCACTGGAATCGGAGAGGTTCCATTTACGGCGTCGCGTTATGGAAAATCGCTTCATGTAGTCGTTATCCGACAAGTGAATGCGCCATAGCATTCTTGCATACCAGTTGGCCTCTGCTACGCTTGCACTCGCCGGTTCGGGGAATCAATTCGCAAATTCAGGGATCAATCCGGCACGGTCATCAGAAACACTCCGGCTGTTCCATGCGAAATCGCAATGGAGATTTCAGCGTGTTTCCGGTATTCACAGGATCGTGGATTTGCAATGAAAATTCGGAGGGTTAATCGTGAACATTTACAAATGGATGGTGACCGGCGCGAGCGCAACGCTGGCCATGTTTTTTTGTCTGCAGGCAAGCGCTGCCCACGGGGGGCACGGATGGGGGCGCCGGCACAGTAATTCCGACGCCTATTACCAACCCATCACCATCAATGAAAACAGCGGCCAGACCCGCGGCATCTGGCTGGTAAACGGCAGGCACCCCAGCGACCCGATCGTACAAATCACCAGTGCTGCGCTGGACGGGACTGGCAGTCTCAATGCCGCGATATTCGCGACCTGGCGGTATCGAACAGGCCAACAGGAAGCCGTGCGAGTCGCACCCCGATTGCTGGTGTACGGACAGGGCGGACGCCTGTATTCCGAAAATCTGCTTCACCCCGGCGTTCCGCAACAATTTTCAAACGGCAGCTATGCGCAATTGTGCAGCCTGAAGGCGCTTGACGGACAGGCGTATCAGAACACGACGTCGTATCTGGAAGCGGTTGTTATCCCGTCCGGCAGCGGCGATTGCACGACGGACGCGGGGACACAAACCTGGCTGATACCGGCGTCGGCTGATGCAACCACCATGCCGATCATCGAGCCCGCGGGCTGGGATGTGCTGACCGCTTTCGTCGATCTGGCTGACGGTTCGTTCCACGGCTGGGTGGTCTTTAACGGCAGCAGCGTTGAGCTTGATGATGCCGGATTCAATTACCAGTCCACACTGTTGAGTGGTTTCGGAACCGGGGACAAGGTTTCGGATCTTGCCAATCACGGCCTCACTGTGTTTCTGAATGTGCTGCATACCGCCGGCACGACCGCAACCAATACTGTCTACCGCACAACTGCATCCGGCAGCGGGTCGCTGGGCAGTTTCAGTTATTCGACGCTCAGTGCATGTGGTGCGAATCTGACAGCGGGCGGCGCTGTCATCGATGCCGGCAATGACCTGCTGGCGTTTGGCGAACCGACCGATTCCGGCTACAGCGTGTACCGCGCCAGTCTCGTAAGTGGCAGCGCCACGGCACTGTATACGGACGCTTCTGGTACCGAATGCGGGGTTGTGAATCTGGAAGAAGTATCGGCCAACCACGTAATCTTGAACGAGAACTCGCCGACCACCGGCGGCAGTCGTGTGATCGGTCTCGCCGAAGGCGGTGCGCCGGGTCAGGTACCGGTAATCCTGGCAAGCGGCGATGCATATGCTTACGTATCCGCTCCCTACATCATCGACGGTCACGTCTGGATCGACGATTATGAGTACGCCGGCGGCGGTCCGGTGACGTATTCGGAACTGGTTCGCGATGGTGACGGTTCGGTTATCGCCACCTACACCGGTTCACGCCGCATCGACGATATCTGGGGTGGCTTCCACCTGGGTGACAGCCCGCAAATCGATCGTCAGGTAGTGTATCTGTACACACCGAACAGCACATCGGCCTGCAACGGCGGCACGCTTCGCGAAATTGATCCTGCGACGTTTGCCAGCACCGATATCAGCGGCTTGCCGGACGATACCTGTTCTGTGCTGGCCTACGGCTGGAGCCCAACCAGTTTCGGTCATATCAAAGAGTCCGGTGGCGATTCGATTCTGGCCATCGACCCGGCCGCGGCACAGCTTTATATCCTCAGCATTCCGCAATCGCTCGGGATCTATACCAGCATGTCGTATCTGCCGGGATATCCTTTCTACTGATCGGAATATCTATCGGCCAACATCGAGGCGCCGCGTAATGCGGCGCCTTTTTTATCGTCAATCAATCAATGCGCCGGCGGATGAAGTCGGCAGCCTTCTCGGCAATCATCACAACCGGCGCGTTGGTATTGCCGCCAATCAGTGTCGGCATGATGGATGCATCCACCACCCGCAAGCCTTGCATGCCGTGCACACGGAGTTCCGCATCCACGACGGCCAAGCCATCGTTGCCCATGCGGCAAGTCCCAACCGGATGATAGATCGTATCGGCCCGGTTTCGGATCATGTCGCGAAGCTGATCGTCGTCTTCCAATTCTGCTGTGAATAATTCCCGGGTACGGTAACGCGCCAGCGCCGGTGCATTCATGATATTGCGTGCGATACGGAAACCCTTGAGCAGAAGTTCGAGATCGTCGGCATGGCTGAGGAACTGTGGATCGATCAGCGGCGATTCAGCCGGATTTGCGCTACGCAGTGCAACCTGGCCACGGCTGGCGGGTCGCAAGACACAGGCGTGCAATGAATGACCGCGCCAAAGATGCTGCAATGTCCTGCCATGCCGATCGACGGCTGCCGTGCAGAAATGCAATTGGATATCCGGCACCTCAAGCTTCGGATCGGTTTTCAGAAAACCGCCGGCTTCTGCAATGTTGCTGGTCAACATCCCGCGGCGTTCATGGCGGTACCGCAAGCTCTCGCGCAACAGGCGCCAGAGCCCGGGTGGCGAGATGCTGACCAGGTCCGGGTGACGGCTGCGGTGGACCAGTATGTAATCGATGTGGTCCTGCAGGTTTTGCCCCACGCCGGGCAAATCGTGTACCACGGAAATTCCATGTTGCTGCAATGCCTTGCCGTCACCCACACCTGAAAGCATCAACAGTTGCGGTGACTGGAACGCACCGGCGCTCAGAATCACTTCGGCACGCGCGGTTGCAGTCGCAATACGACCATGCAGTCGATATTCCACGCCCGTCGCGCGTTTACCGGAAAACAGAATGCGCCGTGCGCGTGCTCCGGTTATGACATGCAGATTCGTGCGTGCCAGATGCGGTTGAAGGTAAGCCCGCGCCACGCTGCAACGTTCGCCATCGCGCTGCGTCACCTGATAGATGCCAACGCCCTCCTGTTGCGCGCCATTGAAATCATCAGTAACGGAAAATCCCGCCTGCTGTGACGCTTCGAGAAACGCCCGATGCAGGAAATTTCCGGTGCGCAGATCCTCGACCGGTAAAGGGCCATCATTGCCATGGTATTCGTCATGCAGGCGCGCATTGGATTCGGCGCGTTTGAAATACGGCAACACTTCGGCGAATGACCAACCCGGATTGCCTGCTGCCGCCCAGGCATCGTAATCGGCGCGGTGGCCGCGTGTGTAAATCATCGCATTGATGTTGCTGGAACCGCCCAGGCCACGGCCGCGCGGCTGATATCCGCGCCGCCAGTTAAGACCGGGTTGAGGCACAGTATGAAAACACCAGTTGCCGAACGGCCAGGGAACGGTCAGGGCCAGCGCCAGCGGAATCCGGACCAGGGGTCCGCGCCCGCTTCCGCCGGCCTCGATCAGACACACGCTGACGGCAGGGTCTTCGGACAAGCGGCTGGCGAGCACACAGCCGGCCGAACCACCGCCGACAATGATGTAATCGTACGTATTGCCGTCAGTTTGCATGGTGATTACCCGACTGTGATTGCCTGCCACTCTCGGGCAGCGCCACACCGCTTGTCAACGATATGCCTCATTCACTGCGTATGCTGACAATGCTGGCGTGCGCGCCCGCGCGCAACGTGTCGTCCGGATAGGTGACGACCTCGTCGCCGGCCGCCAGCCCGCCCAGCACCTGCGCATACAATTCACCACGCTCGCCGATCTGCACCGTCTGCAACGCTAGACGCCCGTCACGCACCACCATCACCTGCCAGTGGTCGCCGTTGCGGAACAATGCGCTCGATGGAACCCGCAGTGCATCTTTTGACTCCCAGATCAGGAACTGTGCGTCGAGCCGGTAACCGTCTCCCAGTCTCAGCCAGTTTTTTTCCGGCGACACGAAATCGGCAATTACCCAGACCCGCTGTTCTTCGACACCCAGCGCCGAAATCTTGGTGAAGGCCACGGGTTCCACGCTGCGTACCCGTCCTTCCAGCGGATGGTCGCCGCCCCAGCGGGTGAACAGCACGCGGGTCCCGGGCCGGATGCGCACCGCATCCGAGGACAGCACATCCACCACCACTTCAAGCGAATGCGGATCGCCCACCGTCAATAATGGTTGTCCGGAACCGACGACGCCTTCGTCCTCGTGATTTACCGCCAGCACCACCCCATCCACCGGCGAGGTAACCTTGACGCGTTCGCCGTCCGGATTGCGGGTACCGACCGTGTAGCGCAAGGCAGTCTCCGCCGCGGTCAGATCGTAACGCGCGACTTCGATCGCCGACTTTGCCGATGCCTGCATCGCGGCCGTGCGACGCGCTTCCGCATCGGCCTGATCCACCGCCGCCTGCGACACCGCACCGGAAGGCTTCAACGAACGCAACCGCTGCAATTCACGCGCCGCATACCCGGCACTGGCTTGCGCGGCATCGGCATTGGTTTGCGCGGCACGCAGTGCAGCCCGCGCCTGCGCCACGCGCGCTTCGGCTTGAGCACGGCTGCGCACATCCAGCACACCGGGTGGCAACGGTTCCAGTTCGGTCAGCACCTGATTGGTCTGCACGCCGTCGCCGACGTGCAGCAGCAGACGCGGCGCATAGGCGGACACCGGTGCAGTCACGACATAGCGCTCCCGCACCCGCGTGCGGCCTTCTTCCTCCACGCTGACACTCATGTAGCCGTGGCTGATCGTGGTGACCGAGACCTCCACCGGCCTCGGCATGTAGGCGTAGACAATCGCGCCGGCAATCAGCACGGCTACGGCAATCAGAACAAGTCGTCGATAGTGTTTCATGGGGTTATTCCCTGGTCTTGAGCACGGCCACCAGATCCAGGCGGCCAAGCCGGTAATAGACATAGAGTCCGGACGCAATGGCGGAAAGAATGATCACCAGCGCCGCGCGTCCCAGCGTCGGCGGTTCGATGATCACCGGCACCCGATACAAGGTCGAGGCAAGGCTGATGGCGATGTAGGCGGAAAAGCCGTAACCGATCAGGAATCCGATCGGAATCGCAATCAATGTCAGCAAGCCGGTCTCGCCGAGCAGGATGTAACCGATCTCGCGGCGTGTAAGACCCAGCACCCGCAGCGTCGCGAGTTCAAACGCGCGTTCGGAAAATGCCACCCGGGTGCTGTTGTACATCACGCCGAAGGCAATGGTGCCGGCCAGTACCAGCATCACGGCGGCATATATAAGGATGTTTTTCGCCATCAACTCGTGAAAGCTGCGGATTGCCACCGAACGGATCGTGACGCCGGCAACCTTTGGCCGTTGTTTGAGTTCCGAATAAATCTGTTTCTGCATGCCCGGATCCACCCGCAGGAATACGCCGGATAACCCGTGATCGTCCGGCAACAGGCGGTTGAGCGCATCCACCGACATGTAGGCATTCATGCCGGCGAATTCCCGCACCACGCCGGCGACCGGAATGCGCACTACCCGGCGCGCGCCTTCCAGCACCTCTGCGGTCACGTAGTCACCAGGCTCGACGCCGAGACGGCGCGCCAGAAAATCCGCCAGCAACACCCCGCCCGGTGGAATCCGCACCCGCTGCAAATCGGTGTTGAGCAGTTCATTGAGTCTGCCGTCCTGTGCGTAACCCTGAAGCGCGGTGCGATAGGTACGGAATGAATTCCGCAGCCGCACCGGGACCGCGCGCATCGGTTCGGCCATTACCACGCCGGGCAGACTGCGCGCCTCGGCCAGCGCCCGGGCTGGCGTGGTGTCGGTAAATGTCACGATCAGATCCGCATGCTGGCTGCGGTTGAACTGCACGTCGATCATGTAAGTCACTGCGTCATTGAACAAACCGCCCATGGTCACGATCGCGCAGGAAAACGCCACCCCCATCACGGTGAGCCCCGATTTCAGCGGACGCCGCGAGATGTTGCGCAGGATCATGCGTCCGCCCTGGGACAGAAACCGTTTCACACCGGCGCGCTCCAGTAATGATTCGTGAAATACCGGCGGAGATTCCGGATGCAACGCCTGCGCCGGTGCAAGCTGCGCGGCGTGCATGACTGAATTGAAGGTGCCGGCATAGGCCGCCAGCGCGCTGATCGCGACCGCGGTCAGTGCCACGCCCGGCCGCAGTACGTAATACATATATGGATAGCGGAAGAATTCACTGTAGATATTGCTGAGCCCGTGCGCCAGCCAGCCACCTGCAACGATTCCGATCACGCTGCCCACGATCACGATGCCGGTTACCAGCTTCATGTAGTGCAACAGAATCGCGCCGTTGCTGTAACCGAAGGCCTTGAGAATCGCCATCGGAACACGCTGCTGGCGGATCAGCCGGCTGATCACGACGTTGAGCAGAAACGCCGCCACCGCCATGAATATGATCGGTACGATCGTGGCCTGTGCGCGCAACTGCTTGATCTCTTCGCTCAGATAATGGTGTGAGGTCTGATCTTCGCGGCTGATCGCACCAACTCCGCCCCAGCGTTCAAGGACTGCATCCAGTTGCTGGATTACCGCCGGTACCGACGCACCCGGTGCCAGCGACAACACCACATTGTTGAACGCGCCATCCATGCCGTAGGCCGCCGACAGCGGTTGCCGGTTCATCCACAGAATCCCGTAACGTTTGTAGTCCGGGAAAAAATCGCCGGGCCGGATCAGATAGACAAACTCCGGGGACAACACTACGCCGGTAACCGTCAGCGATTTTCTGCGGCCGTTGATGGTTGCCGCCAGATGCGAGCCCGGCTTGAGGTGCTGCGCTTCGGCAAACGCTTCGTTGACAACGACTGAATCGTTGTCGTCCGGGCCCGGCAGGCGCCCGGCCCGCAGATACAGCTGGTTGGGTGCACCGGGTGACTCCGGCAAGGTCAGCAGCAATCCCGATACAGGGTCCGGAAAATCCGGCACGTCCAGATTCACCGGCGCGAGCACCCGGGCATCGACACGTGCGACACCGGGAATCTCACGGATCCGTGCCGTCACCGCCAACGGCGCGCGTTTGAGACTGTCGAACACGTCCGCAAAATGCGTACTGTGGTAGAAACGGGCTTGCGTGTAGGTCAGCGAATCAATGGTGCTGCGCGAGAGGATATAG
The DNA here is from genome assembly GCA_036378075.1 of Gammaproteobacteria bacterium. GTDB lineage: Bacteria > Pseudomonadota > Gammaproteobacteria > Natronospirales > REEB76 > DASSKW01. The sequence continues at coordinate 9,125 of DASUXE010000141.1, read as the reverse complement.
GTGGCAATACCGCTGGCAATCACCAGCGCAATGGCAAGCGCCTGACCACGCATCTGCCACAATTCCCGCAACCACTTGCGATCCAGCATGCGCATGCTTACCACCTCAGTTCATGCGCAGGACGGCGGGCCGGATTGCGGGTGATTTCCGACACGCGTCCGTCGCTGAGATGTATAACGCGATCCGCCATTTCCGCGATCACCACGTTGTGGGTAATGACGACCGTGGTGGTACCGAGTTCGTGGTTGACCCGCTCCAGCGCTTCCAGCACCAGGATGCCGGTTTTCGAATCCAGCGCGCCGGTGGGTTCATCGCACAGCAGCACATCGGGATTTTTCGCAATCGCGCGTGCAATGGCTACGCGCTGCTGTTCGCCGCCCGAGAGCTGCGCCGGGAAATGATCCATCCGGTCGCCGAGACCCACCACCCCGAGCGCCTGTTCCGGCGTCAGCGGATGACTCGCGATCTCGGTCACGATGGCGACGTTCTCGCGCGCAGTCAGGCTCGGAATCAGGTTGTAGAACTGAAACACGAAGCCCACATGTTCTCGCCGGAAACGTGTCAGTTCCCGGTCGTTGGCCTGGCCGAGTTCATGATCAACGTAGTGCACGGTGCCGGCCGTGGGTGTATCCAGTCCGCCGAGAATATTGAGCAGAGTGGACTTGCCGCTGCCCGACGCACCGAGCAGGACCGTGAACTCGCCCGCATACAAATCGAGATCGATGCCGCGCAAAGCCTCGATTTTCACTTCGCCCACCACGTAGGTCTTGCGCAGCCCGCGGGTACGGAATACCGCATGGCGGTTCTGGTCGGCGACAGGAATGGTTTGCGGCTCGTCCATGGCTACTCCAGCGGCAGTCTGCTGAAAACACTCTAGACCGATCCCCCGGCCCGGCCGATGATCTGGGTCAAATACCGCCCCGCAGGATCGGCCGGGACCTCGGGCAACGGTAGCGTCGATTTGGGCTATGATTCCGGCACCTGCTTCAACCATTTGGAGTTCGCACGATGAGCAAAGGCATGGATCAGAAAAAGGAAGCCAAGAAAAAACCGGCGAAGTCTCTCAAGGAAAAGCGCGCCGAGAAAAAGGCCAAGAAAGACAATCGCTGAATCTGGCCCACTGGCGGCACAGGGACGTGCCCGCGCCGGGCGACCGGCATCGCCAAATCCCCCTATCGGGGCTATGCTTGCCGCCCACCCTCCCGTTTTCCTGAATTTCAATGAATACAACTGACACTGCCGGTTCCGTCACGGCATTTCGCGATCTCGGACTCGACCCCGCCTTGCTCAGGGCGCTGCAGGATGTCGGTTATGAAACCCCGTCGCCGATCCAGGCACGCACCATCCCGCTGATTCTTGCCGGCAGCGACGTGCTCGGCCAGGCGCAAACCGGCACCGGCAAGACCGCGGCGTTTGCACTGCCGCTGTTGTCGCGCCTCGACCTGAAACAGGCGGCTCCCCAGGTTCTGGTCCTCACCCCGACCCGGGAACTGGCAATTCAGGTCGCGGAAGCATTCCAGCGATATGCCGCCTACCTGAAGGGGTTTCATGTACTGCCGATCTACGGCGGACAGGATTACCGCGTACAACTGCAGCATCTGCAGCGCGGCGCGCATGTAGTGGTCGGCACGCCTGGACGGGTCATGGATCACATGCGGCGCAGCACCCTGCGGCTGGACGGCTTGCGCAGCCTGGTGCTGGATGAAGCCGACGAGATGCTGCGCATGGGATTCATCGACGATGTCGAATGGATTCTCGAACAGACGCCGGCGGAACGGCAGACTGCGCTGTTTTCCGCGACGATGCCGGCAGTCATCAAGCGCATTGCACAGAAGTACCTGAATAGTCCGCAGGAAGTTCGTATCGAGGTGGCGACCACCACTGCCGCAACCATCCGCCAGCGTTACTGGCTGGTGAGTGGCACGCACAAACTCGACGCGCTGACCCGCATCCTCGAAGCGGAAAGTTTCGATGCCATGCTGGTGTTCGTGCGCACCCGCACTGCGACGGTGGAACTGGCGGAACGGCTCACCGCACGCGGTTATGCCGCAGCGGCGTTGAGCGGTGACGTGCAACAGAAGCTGCGCGAACGCACCGTGCAACAACTCAAGAACGGCAAGCTCGATATTCTGGTGGCGACCGACGTGGCGGCGCGCGGTCTCGATGTGGATCGCATCAGTCACGTGATCAACTTCGACATTCCCTACGATACCGAAGCCTACGTGCACCGCATCGGACGGACCGGTCGCGCCGGCCGCAGCGGCGAAGCCATCCTGTTTGTGGCGCCACGCGAACAGAACATGCTGCGCATGATCGAACGTGCCACGCGTCAACCCATCACCCGGATGAAACTGCCCAGCACCGACATCATCAATGACCAGCGCATCGCGCGCTTTCATCAGAAAATCACCGACACGCTCGCGGCCGGCGGCCTGGAGCTTTATCAGAAACTCATCGACGCCTATCAGCAGGAACACAATGTACCCGGCCTCGAGATTGCCGCAGCACTCGCCAAGCTGGTGCAGGGCGATACGCCTCTATTGCTGGAAAACGTCGCGGAACCACCGGAACGTCCGGCACGCGCACCGCGCCCCGAACGCGACGGCGACTATGACCAACCGCGCGAGCGCAAACCGGTACGCCCGGACCAGGGTCCCGAACCCGGCATGGTGCGTTACCGGCTCGAGGTGGGGCATGCCCACGGCGTCAAACCCGGCAATATCGTCGGCGCGATTGCCAACGAAGCCGGGCTCGACAGTCAGCACATCGGCAGGATCAATATCTTCGACGATTACAGCAGCGTGGACCTGCCGGACGGCATGCCCAAGGCGATATTCAACGATCTGAAAAAGACCCGGGTGGCCGGACGGCCGCTCAATATTTCACGCTTCGACAGTCAGCCTGAAGCGACCGCACCGCAACAGGCGTCGCGGCCGGCCAGGCAAGCAGCGCCACGCAAAGGCAAAAAGAAGCGCAAACCGAAATCCAGGAACTGAACGCCCTTACGTCGCAACAGGCACTAGCCCGTCTGTTTTAGCAGGGTCTGGATATCCCGCTGGATACGTTCCGGCGTGGTCCGGGTGGCATAGCGCTTCAGCACTGTGCCGTCCCGGTCGACCAGAAACTTTGTGAAATTCCACTTGATGCTTTTGCTGCCGAACAGGCCGCGGCGCGCCGATTTCAGCAGCCGGTACAGCGGATGCGTTTCTGGACCGTTCACCTTGATCTTGGCAAACAGCGGAAACGTCACGTCGTAATTGAGTGAGCAGAAATTCCTGATCTCGGCCTCGTCGCCAGGTTCCTGGTGCGCGAACTGGTCGCAGGGAAACCCCAGCACCGCAAAACCCTGATCCTTGTATTGACGGTACAGCGCTTCCAGGCCTTTGTATTGCGGAGTAAATCCGCAACGGCTGGCGACATTCACAATCAATAACAGCCGGCCACGATAGTCCGCCAGCGTGGTGCGGCTTCCATCAATGGTTGCAACTTCAATATCGTGGATCGACATCCGCCCTTCCCCTGACATGCTACGCAGCTTTGCGATGCACGCATCATGCACCGGCGCCGGGCATGCGTCAAAGTGCGGGGCGAGCAGGTACTGACGTCTGCGGCAACGGCCGCCGCCATTGCCGGTGGCGAAAACGCGTCTATTTGTCGAGTATAAACGTGAGTTTGAGATTGACCCGGTAGCCGGTAATCCGGCCGTCCCTGACCTCGACCTTCTGCCCCTCGACCCAAGCGCCGCGGATGTGATGGATGGTTTTTGATGCAGTTTCAATGCCAGTCTGAATTGCGTGCTCGAAACTCTGATTCGATTCGGCGCATATTTCGACAACTTTCGCGACGCTCATGGTGATACTCCTGTAACGACCTGGACAATCGCATTACCGTATCGCAGACACCGTCGGGGATGCGATGACCCAGGTCAGCCACTGCTCCAATAAATTGCCAGTCGGAAACCCGGCGAATTCCGCAACTCGCAGGTTCAGCTTACAATTGGCTATCCAACAGCTGCCCTGGTCAACCGGCGCGCACTTCCCATGAACTGGTTACTGTTCGCTTTTTCCGGTCCGGTCCTGTGGGCACTATCGACCCACATCGACAAGTATATTGTTGAGCGCTATTTCAAGCATGGCAATGTCGCTGTGTTGCTGATTTTCACGTCGCTGATCGGAATCGTGATGCTGCCGTTCATCGCTTTTTACCGGCCCGACATCGTGACACTGGATATTGACAGTATTCTGCTCGTCATGCTGTCGGGTCTGCTGTACATGGGTGCCATGCATTTCTATCTGGAAGCATTGCAGCGTGAAGAAGCGTCGGTGGTTGTTCCCTACTTTCAGGTAACACCGTTGTTCGGCGCGATCCTGGCCTATCTGTTGCTGGGTGAAACCCTGAGCCACCGGCAGCTGGGTGGCGGCGCGCTGATAATCCTCGGCGCGACATTGCTGTCGCTGCGTTTCAGACACCACCATCGTGACTACAAGCTGCGGCTGTTGGTATTGATGCTGGCCTGCGCATTCGCCTTCGCACTGAGTTCGGTGATCTTTACCGCATTCGCCATCAGGGATGAGTTCTGGACCACTGCCTTCTGGACCTACACTGGCGAGGTCGCTTACGGCGCCGCCTTGCTTGTGATCGGCCCGGTGCGCCGCGAGTTTGCCGCGTCGTTGCGCACCAATACCGCTGCAGTGCTGTCAATCAACGCGGTCAATGAAGTCATCAATCTCGGCGGTGGCCTGGGCGCACGTTATGCGCTGCTGCTCGCGCCCCTGGGGCTGGTGCAGGCAATCGGGAGCACTACCCCGCTGTTCGTGTTTCTGTTCGGCGTGATGATCACATTGCTGCTGCCACGCTTCGGCCGCGAGAATCTCGCGGCCGGCAACCTGGTCCAGAAAGGCCTCTCGGCATTACTGATCGTGTCAGGCGTGTTGCTGATCAGCGCCTGACCTCCATGCCGCATCAGCGACGCATAACCGCACGCGGTCCGATTCTTTCCAGCCGCGGATGCGGCAGCAGATGCCGGGTAAACCATTCGGTTGCAAGCTGCGAGACCTGTTCCAGGGCACCGGGTTCCTCGAATAAATGGCTGGCGCCAGGCACCAGGGTAAGCTGGTGTTCGCAACGCATCCGTGCGGCCGCCTTGCGGTTAAGCTCTATGACTTCCGTGTCGCGCGAACCGACCAGCAACAGCGTCGGCGTCTTGACCCGCGGCAAGGTATCGCCCGCGAGATCGGGACGACCACCGCGTGACACCACGCTCTTGACGCGCTCCGGGCGCAATGCCGCCGCAATGAGCGCCGCCGCAGCCCCGGTGCTGGCGCCAAACAGACCGGCTGGCAAGGCATTCGTCATATTGTCGAGCTGCAGCCAGTCAACCACCTTCACCAGCCGCTGGGCCAGCAGCAGGATATTGAACCGGTATTCGGCGGTAAACGTGTCCTGTTCGTTTTCTTCCGATGTCAGCAGATCGAACAACAGGGTTGCAAAACCGGCTTCATTCAGCACCTGCGCCACCGCACGGTTACGCTTGCTGAAGCGGCTGCTGCCGCTGCCGTGTGCGAAGATCACAATGCCATGCGAAACCGGCGGTACCGACAGGATTCCTTCAAGCTGTGCGCCATCGGCATCGATCAGAACCTGATTGTCTTCCATACTGTTCATGAGCAACTCCTCCGGCATGTTGCCGGTTGAATCACGCGCTCAGGTGGACCACGGCACGACGGTGCCATTGGTGTGGAACATCGAGTGGTTCGACGGCGGCCGTTTCGTCGAGATGAAATACCGCATCGAACTGCCCGGCCAGCGAGGCGTCGAAATAGTGACTGACGCGCTCGGTTTGCGGCGCATAGATCACGCCAATTGCCCGCTCCAGCATGGTTTCGCGCAGCCGGTCGGCAGCCGGCTGCGTCAGCGGCAGGAAGAACCGGTCAAGATGGGTGCTGTGGAACAGGTATTCGTAACTTTCCCTGAGTGCCGGCCTGACCCATTTGTATTCGACCTCGCCATCCCATTCCGATGCGGCGGATACATGTCCGGTATAGGTCGTAAACCCGACCAGTAACGCGGCACTGCCGACACGCTCCCGCACCAGTTGCCCAAGATTACATTCACCATTGAGGTGCGCTTCGGTGGCACGGGCATCGCCCTGATGCGAGTTGTGCGCCCACACCACGACGCGTCCCGTACCACCCCTTCTCACCCCGTGCGCGGCCAGCGCAAACAGGGTGTCGCACATGTGCGAGTCACGCAGGTTCCAGGTATTGTGACGGCTGCCGAACATCGCGCGGTAGTAATGCTCCGCATTGACCACCACCGTGGCATTACGCTCGGCCATGAATTGTGCATCCTGCGCCGACCAGCCATCCCGTGCCAGATAACGTTCCTCCGCCGCGCGCAATTGCAACAGTTGTTGCACTGCTTCGTCCCGCGCAACCGGCCGCATGCCGAACGCAGCCTGGTAACCGTAGGTTTGCGGTTCCCGCACGCCATCCAGCAGGGTATAGCGCTGACGCGCACGCTCGGCCTGTTCGGGATCAATCCGTTCCAGATATTCGATCACGGCATCCGCGGAGCGGTACAGACTGTACAGATCAAGCCCGTACACACCAACGCGCTGCCCCGCAGGGAGCGCCAGGTTGTAGTTGCGCAGACTGGTAACGAAATCAAGCATCTCGCGATTGCGCCACATCCAGAGCGGGAATCGCTGAAAATCTTCTAACGAGGTTTCCGGCGTGTCATCGCTCTCGCCCTGCACGAACTTGTTGACTCGCCAGCTGTCGGGCCAGTCGCCTTCGATGGCGACCGCCTCAAAGCCGTGCTCGGAGATCAGCCGTCGGGTAATTTCGGCACGCATGCGATAGAAATCACGTGTGCCGTGAGTGGCTTCACCCAGCAGCACAAACTGCTTGCCGGCAGCCATCGCAACCACCGCATCGTAGTCACCGGAATCACCGTCAAGTTTCTCGGCAAGATCCATGACCGTGAGAAACGGCGTTCGCGCATGCATGCTCATGCAATTTCCCTGTGCACATGCTCCGGTTCCGTCAGCAACGCGCGGACTTCATCGTCGCTGGTCTGATCGAAATCGGCATAGAATTGGCCCACCGCGAGAAACACGCTCGGGCTGTGCAGACATACGAACTGATCGGCTACCGAAAGAATCCGGCCTGCAGCCACCCTGGGCGCCACCGGCACCGCGACCACGATCTGCGCGGGTTGCCGCATGCGCAGTGCTTTTACTGCCGCACAGATTGTGGAACCCGTTGCGACGCCGTCGTCTACCACGATGATTACCCGGCCCGTGACGTCCAGCGGTGCACGGTTGCCACGATAAGCCCGCTCGCGCCGCTTCAGCTCCAGCGATTCCGCATTGAATTCATGATCCAGTTGTGCACGGCTGACGTTTTCGTACTGTATTACATCCTTGTTCAGATAGCTGGCGCCGCCGGACGCGATCGCGCCCATGGCGAGTTCCGGATGCCCGGGAACGCCGAGTTTGCGCACGATCAGCACGTCCAGTTCCACGCCCAAGGCGTGTGCCACTTCGTAGCCCACCGGTACCCCACCGCGCGGCAGCGCCAGCACGGTTACATCGGCACGGCCCGCGTAGTGCTGCAGGCGTGCAGCCAGCTGACGTCCCGCATCGGCACGGTTTTTGAATATGAACGCCATGACTGTGCTCCTGGAAAGCCCATTTACATAGATGGCATTACGCTATCTGAAGGCGCGCCGGGCAGCATTGACTTTGGTCAACCGGAATACGAAACACCCACCGGACCGGGCAGGCTTGATCCAGATCATCGCGTGAATGGCGGCGTACTAATAGGATTTTTATTGAGCATGCATCGAGGTATTCGCGATGTCCAGGACCAAATCCAGACACCCGGTTCCCGCCGACGGTAAAGGCAAACAACCTGACAAGCATTTGAAGCGCGTCAAGCGCGCTCGCGATATTCGTGACGAACCAGTCGGACAAGCGAACCGGATTTATGGCGAAGATTTCATGCCGCCCAGAACCTGGCACAACGATGCGTAAACGCGCAGCCTTTTGAACAGCGAACCGAGGATATCATCATGAAAGCCCTGACTACGATTGCCGCGATATCGATTCTGGTGATGATGGCGACCGGCTGTGCATCGGGGCTGGGTGGAGAGACCTACAGCCGTCGCGAAGCCGGCACCATGCAGCGTGTGCAATACGCGACCATTGTGTCATTGCGCCCGGTGAAAATCGAAGGCACCAAGAGCGGAGTTGGTACCGCAGCCGGTGCGGTTGCCGGCGGAGTCGCCGCGAGCGGTGTCAGCGGAGGCAAGACCGGTGCCGTGGCGGCCGTGATCGGTGCCGTGGTAGGCGGTTTGATTGGTGCTGCGTCCGAAGAAGGCATGACCCGCACCGACGGCGTCGAATTCGGTCTGAAGATGGACGACGGCCGCGAAGTGTCGGTGGTGCAAGCCTTGTCACCGAACGAAGTATTCCGCGTCGGCGACAAGGTGCGGGTGTTGTACAGCAGCGGCAGAACGCGCGTCGCGCATTGATCACAACCAATCGATATCTCTTATACCAGCAGGATACCGATAAACAATTTCTGGTAACAGCTCAACGAGCATGTGCCACCTGCCCGGAAACAACCCGCAAATACAATTCGCCGGCGGTTTTCTCTTCCACCTCGTCGAAGGATTTGTAATATTGATCGGCGCTCTGGAAATCGGCCGGACTGTATACACATTCGAAATCATCAACCGCCTCACCGAGCCGGACCGCCGCATCGATCGGCGCGACCGGCAGCGCTGCCACAATCCGTTTCGGATGTTTCGCGCGCAATGCCATCGCCACAGAATAAATCGTGTCGATCGACGTCATCCCGTCATCAACAAGCATCACGGTGGCATAGCTGATATCGGTCAGTTCCCGGTTGACCCGATACAGGCGCTCGCGACGCTGCAACTCCATGATCTCGGAATTGAACACCGTGTCGAACTGCTTGCGGGTAACCCTGGTCTGATTGATCACTTCCTTGTTCAGGTAGCGCGCGCCGCCGGACACGATCACGCCCATGGTCAAATGAGGTTGCCCGGGAACTGCCAGCTTGCGGAATACCGCTACATCCAGGATCGCCTGCAGC
>DASUXE010000140.1:0-6491 GCA_036378075.1 Gammaproteobacteria bacterium | reverse complement strand
ACGGAGCTGCAATCACGCGTGCTGGTGAATGCCGCGGGTCCGTGGGTATCGCAGGTTGCTGCCAGCATCACGCCCGCAACCATCCAACCGGCGACGGACCTGATTCAGGGCGCACACATCGTCCTGAACGAACCGAGGGTGAGGGATATCTACTATGTAGAAGCGCCGCAGGACGGCCGGGCAGTATTTGTGATGCCCTGGAAAGACCGGACGCTGGTTGGCACCACGGAAACACTGTTTAGCGGAGCCGATCCCGCTGCGGTATCGCCGACCACCGGCGAGACTGATTATCTCAAGGAAGTGGTCGCGCATTATTTTCCGGGAACGCAAATCATGCCGGTTTCCGCTTTCGCGGGACTGCGGGTACTGCCACGGAATCAGAAAACCGCGTTCGGCCGCTCACGAGAATTGATGCTGGTAAGACATCGCCGACTGCAACCGCATGTGTTGCATCTTTATGGCGGGAAGCTCACATCCTACCGAGCCGATGCGCAACGCGCCCTGGACATCATCAGGCCCATGTTGCCAAAGCGGAAGCAACTCGGAGATACACGGCAGCTACGGCTTGATCCGGCTTGATATCCATATAAACCGGGTTTGTGCAAAGCAATCGCTCGAAAAAAAACGGCCCGCACGAGCGGGCCGTATTACGATCAGGTTTTGCGGTCAGTTGGACGAAACCGAAGTCGCTACCCACTGGGGCGGCAACCCCGGGGTCCAGGAATCAAACCCATGTGAATCCCAGACATTGCCTGAAATGCTCTGGCCCTCGGATACCAGCTGGATATTGTAATTGCCACCGCCGGTCAGTTTTGATGTTTCCACCGGGTTGAAGATCAGATTGAAATCCCCGTGCGCATTCGAAATAACGGTACATACCAAGTGCAAGGGCGAATAGCTTGCCTTGAATGTGACATCGAGCGTGCCCTGACTGCCGTGGATATCGAGTGTCGCAGAGGTAATCAGGAATCCCAGATTCTGGCCCTGCAATTTGACGATGCCGGGGTAAGGCGAAAGGCTCCACTGGTCCGGAAAGGTCGCCGCAGCCACAGCGGCGGATGAGTCAGCCGTTGTCTGGGCAGGGACAGATGCGGGCTTGGCTGTCCCGCCGGTTGGCGCTGCAGCGGCCGGAGCGGCGCTGGTAGCGGCCGTCGGCGCCGGCAAGGTTGGCAGCGTCGCACTCAGAACCTTGAATCCATTGGCAACGGCGCCAAAATCCACCTGGGTGCCACCAATGGTGAAGCTCTTGAAGCCACTCTGGTCCTTGTTGACGAGGCAAACCGGGGTCCATGGCTGGGTGCTGCCCGCAAGCATCACACGGACGCTGCAGGCAGAGCCATTGACGTCGATAGTAGCCGCGACGATCTTGCTCTGGGATACCGGCAACAACTGCGCCACCAAGGTGTAGGGCTTGCTTGAGGAACACCCTATGGACAGCAACAAGGCGGCAATCAGGCCAACCCCGGTCATCAGCTTCGAAACTCGATGCTTCAGCATGGCAACATCCCCGTGATTCTGTTCATTCACCCGCCGGCGTACACGCCGGACCACCGAAAATAATAGTCCCTCTGCACCCAATAATCCACGCTGACCAGGCGAAATACACGTTTGTGTGGCGCTTAAAGCGTCAATGCCAGTCGCATCCCTTCATCAATCGCACGTTTGGCATCCAGCTCGGTGGCGAGGCGGGCGCCACCGATCATATGCGCTCGCATACCTGCAGCGATCAGTTGGTCGTAAAGCGATCGCTGACTGGTCTGACCGGCGCAGATCACGATGCTGTCCACCTCCAGGACCTGATCCTTGCCATCCACATGGATATGCAAACCAGTCGCGTCAATGTATTGATACTCGACCCCACCCAGCATTTTTACCTGCTTGCTGCGCAGGTTCATGCGATGAATCCAGCCGGTGGTCTTGCCCAGTCCTTTGCCCAGCGGCGGTGGTTTGCGTTGCAGCAGATAGACACTGCGTACCGGGGGGGCAGGCTGCGCCGCCTGCAACCCACCGCGGGTACGCAAGGACTGATCGATGCCCCATTCGCGCAGAAAATGTGCCTGCATCTCCTGCGGAGCCATACGCTCCTGAACCAGGAACTCTGCAACATCAAAGCCGATACCGCCGGCGCCCACGATAGCCACCCGCCTGCCCACCGGCCGCAGACCGCTCAAGACGTCCTTGTATGACAACACGTTCGAACCGTCCTCACCGGGTATTCCCGCCGCGCGCGGAGCAACACCGGAGGCCACCACCGTCACAGCATATTTCTGCGCCGCGATTTCCCCAACGCCAGCTTCGGTACCCAGCCGTACTTCCACGCCGTGCAGGTCGAGTTGCCGGCGGAAATACCGCAAGGTCTCGCCGAACTCTTCCTTGCCTGGAATGCGCTTGGCCATGTTGAATTGCCCGCCAAGGTCCGCCGCAGCTTCATACAGCACCACACGATGCCCGCGACGCGCGGCCGTAAGCGCAGCCGACATTCCGGCCGGGCCTCCGCCCACCACCGCAACGCTCTTCTGCGCAGCGGCGGGAGTAATCACGAGTTCGGTTTCCGCGCAGGCTTGCGGATTCACCAGACAGGATGCTTTCTTTCCGGCGAACACATGATCGAGACAAGCCTGATTACAGGCGATGCAGGTATTGATTTCATCCTCGCGATCGTCGCGCGCTTTGCGCACCCAGTCCGGATCGGCCAGCAACGGTCTCGCCATGGACACCATGTCCGCGTCGCCCCGTGCGAGAATGCCCTCCGCCACGGACGGCATGTTGATTCGATTAGTCGTAATCAGCGGCAATGACACTTCATCTTTCAGACGGCGGGTGACCCAGGTGAACGCACCGCGTGGTACCGACGTGGCAATCGTCGGGATGCGCGCCTCGTGCCAGCCGATACCGGTATTGATGAGCGTCGCACCGGCCGCTTGCAGTGCTTTGGCGAGCGTCACCACTTCGGACCACTCACTGCCGTTTTCAACCAGGTCCAGCATTGAAAGCCGGTAAATGATGATGAAGTCGTGACCCAGCGCCGCACGTATGCGCCGCACAATCTCCACCGGCAATCGCATCCGGTTGTCGGCCGTTCCACCCCACGCATCCGTCCGCCGATTGGTACGTGGCACGATAAACTCGTTGATGAAATAACCTTCCGACCCCATTACTTCCACACCGTCATAGCCAGCGTCGCGCGCCAGCGATGCGCAATGCACAAAATCCTCAATCTGGCGTTCGACACCCCGGCCACTCAAGGCGCGGGGCTTGAACGGCGTAATCGGCGATTTCACGGCGGAAGGCGCTACCGACAAGGGGTGATAGGCATAACGGCCGGCGTGGAGGATCTGCATGCAAATGCGCCCCCCTTCGGCATGCACAGCACCAGTCACCTTCCGGTGCCGGAACACTTCCCAGCGCCAGGATAATTTGGAAGCAAATGGCGCCAGCGAACCGCGCAGGTTTGGCGCAATTCCACCGGTCACCATCAAGCCCACGCCGCCGCGCGCCCGCTCGGCAAAATACGCGGCGAGCTTCTCGTAATCGCGGGCCCGGTCCTCAAGGCCGGTGTGCATTGAACCCATCAGAACCCGGTTTGGCAGGGTCACAAAGCCGAGATCGAGTGGCGCAAGCAAATGCGGATAGTGACTCGACATGATTACTCCCGTTCAGTCCCGGCAGGCAGATTACACGAATTCATTTGCCCATATCGGCAGCGCGCCAGAGATACCAACTCGCGACCGACCGGTACGGTGCCCAGCCTTTTCCGGCGCGCACCAACGTCGATGCGGCCGGCAACTTTCTCATGCCGTAGGCCGCGCGAAAGCCCTTGCGTACGCCCAGATCATCTACCGGCAACACATCCGGACGGCCGAGCGTGAAGATCAGCAGCATTTCGACCGTCCAACGGCCAATTCCACGTACCGTGGTCAATCGGGCCACAATTTCGTCGTCCGATAACGCCGCCAGCTCGCGCAGATCTGGTACCACACCCTGCCGGGCTTTGAGTGCGAGGTCCCTGACCGCAAGCGTCTTGTTGCGCGAAAGCCCGGCTGCCCGCAGGGCTTCATCCGACAGCTTGAGCAACCCGGCCGGGGAAATGCCTTGCTGCGGTGGAAACAGTGCCGCTAAACGCCCGAATATGGTCGCCGCTGCCTTGCCTGAAAGCTGTTGAAAAACGATTGCATGCAGCAACGCTTCAAACGGATGCGGATAGGCCCGCATCTGCAGCCGGCACGGCCCGACCCCCGTTATCAGCGTTGCGAGCACCGGATCGGCGCGTTTCAAATGACGGACTGCAGTCCGCAAGTCGTAAGGCGGCAGGCTATCGGCAGTCACACTGGTATCCGGTTTGCCATATGAGCATCATCACATTCCGCCCGGTACTTGAAAACGTCCCGCAGGCGGGCCACCCTAGGACATCTTCCCTTTCTCTGTCCGGCGGTCCGCGAGGCATCGACCATGCAACAACATAAAGACCTGGCAGCCACCCTGCTCGCAGCCTTCGAAAATGACCCCGACATCAATCTGCACGAGTCTCCCATCCGGGTCAGTTACCGGCAGAATCTGCGGCTTGAAGGACAAGTCGCCAACATCATTGTAAAGCGCAAGGCACGCCGCATCGCGATGCAGATATCCGGCCTGAGCGACATCGACGACCAGCTCCATTTGCGGCCCGGTCAGGTACGTACCGGCAAGGCGCTGCTGGACGCGCTAGTGGATGCGCTGTCACAGGAACCGGCATTCCGCGACATGACGGTACATCCTATACCCCCGCCGGACAGTGCGACCATCGGCTGGATCGGCGTGTCCGTGGACGGCTGCATTGTGCGCCTTGATGGCGTGGTCGGCAGTCTGTCGCATCGCCGCCTGGCCGAAGTCATCGCCTGGTGGGTACCCGGCTCCTGCGACGTACATAACCACATCCGGGTCCAGCCTGCGGAAAAAGATCACGATGGCGAACTGGTGGACGCGGTCCTGATGGTGCTGGAAAAGGATCCGCTGCTGCATGCCGAGGACATCCGCGCCCACGCAGCGTCGCGCATCGTCACCCTGACCGGCACAGTGCACAGCCGCGAACAGCAACGCATGGCGATCTACGACTGCTGGTATGTGGCCGGTGTTCATGACGTGCATTCCGACCTGCAGGTACTGCGATGATGCATTGCCACATTGGCATTGCCCTCGCCAGGCATTCAGCGCACCGGACCAAGTTCAAACCATGAGAGTGGTCATCGGTGTTCTCTACACGCTGCTGCCGGAACTTGTGCTATTCGTCATAGCCGCCCTTGTTACGCCCTATGTCGCGCACTTTTCCCCAACCGGCCTGTTTGCAACAGAGTTCGCCAGCGGGTTTGTTCTGCTGCTGGTCATGGTCCTGAGTCTTCAGTTCAATCACAGCCGCATTTTCTTTGCTCTGCTTACACTGCTCGGATTGTGTGGCGGGGTACTGTCTATGCTCCATAGCACGGACATCGTCACCCGTGACACGCTGACCGGCACGCTCTGCCTGTTGGTGCCGCTGAATCTGCTGGTCTTTTCGTTCAATGAGGAACGTGGTGTATTCAGCCGCTATGGCGGGTTGCGGTTCGGATTGCTGGGACTGGAAATATTCGGCATCGGCCTTCTGCTGATGTTGCATGCCGCCCCGGTGGTGGCTGCCTTGCATGTGCAATTCGTGAAATTCAATGCGCTGGCCCATACACCATTGACACAACCCGGACTGCTGTTGGTGTCGATCGGGCTGATCGTACTGAACGACCGCCTGATATTGCGTCACAGTGCCGAGCTGGCCGCATTCTTTTTCGCACTGATCGCAACCGGCGTCATTCTGCACCGCCTGGATGCTGCAAGCATGGCAGTGTTTTCCGCCGCGACAGCAGTCGCTTTCGGTTATGCCGTGATCCAGGAATCCTGGAACATGGCATATCTGGACGAACTCACCGGCCTGCCGGGACGGCGCGCGCTTGAAGAACAGATGCGGCAGTTATCCGGACATCATGTCATAGCGATGGTGGACGTGGATCATTTCAAACGCTTCAACGATACCTATGGCCATGATGTCGGCGATCAGGTGCTTCGTTTCGTCGCCTCGCGTCTGCAAAAGAACGCCGGCGGTGGCAAACCGTTTCGCTATGGCGGCGAGGAGTTCTGCATTCTTTACCCGGGGAAATACCCCGATGAGGTGGTCAATATCCTGGAATCGTTGCGCGCCGATATCGAGACGTGCCGCTTCGAAATGCGGCGCCAGCAGCGACGCACCGACAGTCAGGATAGCGGAACGGCAGCAGCCCAGGACACTGGTCCGCTCGCCATCACTGTCAGCATCGGCATGGCTGCCGGTTTGCAGGGCGGTATCGACCCCTGGAGCGTGCTCAAATCCGCGGACAAGGCACTGTATGCCGCCAAGGGCGCCGGACGTAACCGGGTCTGTCTGAGCGGAACATAGAAATGTACCTCGATCTCGGCACCCTCACCGCCCTGCTCCTGTTGCTGCTGCTGGC
>DASUXE010000139.1:0-5009 GCA_036378075.1 Gammaproteobacteria bacterium | reverse complement strand
GCCGCTGAGTTCGCCCATGTGGTGGCGGTAGTGGCGGAGTTCGTCGATGGAGTCGCGGACGTCGCTCAGGGCGGTGTGCGCGGATTCCTTGTGGATGGCGGCGAGGATCTGCGGGGCCCAGCGGCGCGCGAGTTCCTTGATCGTGCTGACATCGAGGTTGCGGTAATGGAAATGGCGTTCCAGCGCCGGCATCTGCCGGTGCAGGAAGCGGCGATCCTGGCAGATCGAGTTCCCGCACATCGGCGAAGCGTTCGCCGGCACCCACTGCGCCAGGAACGCCAGCGTGCGCGCCTCGGCCTCGGCCATCGGCACGCCTTCCTCCAGCACCCGCTTCCACAGCCCGGACTTGCCGTGCTGGCGCCGGTTCCAGTCGTCCATCGCCTCGAGGGTGGCCAGGGGGTGGGCGATCGCCAGTTCCGGGCCCTCGGCCAGGATGTTGAGTTCGGCGTCAGTGACGATCGTGGCGATCTCCAGGATCGAATCGGTGGCGGTGTCGAGCCCGGTCATCTCCAGGTCGATCCACACCAGCCGCCCCTCGCCCATGCCGTTGCTGCCCTGCTGCATCGTGCCTCCGTGTCGTCGTCGCGATGGCGATGATACGCCGCGCCGGTGGAGGACTGGTCAGGCCGGCTTGCCGCGCTTGGCCCGGAAATAGGCGGTGAGCCGTTGGCCGGCCTCGCCTGCAAGCACGCCGCCGAGCACCTCGACGCGATGGTTGTGGCGCGGGTCGGCCAGCAGGTCGAACACGCTGCCCGCGGCGCCGGTCTTGGGGTCGGCCGCGCCGTAGACGACCCGCGCAAGCCGCGCGTGGACGGCGGCCATCGCGCACATCGCGCAGGGTTCCAGGGTGACGTACAGCGTGCAGCCGACCAGCCGGTGGTTGCCCAGCGCCTTGCCGGCCGCGCGCAAGGCGACGATCTCCGCGTGCGCGCTCGGATCGGACTCGCCGATGTTGCGGTTCCAGCCCTCGCCGAGCAGCGTGCCATCGGGGCCGACCACCAATGCGCCCACCGGGATCTCGTCGTCCTCGCGCTGCGCCCGCTCCCCCAGCGCCAGGGCCTGCCGCATCCAGTGCTCGTCGCTCATTCCCACTCTATTGTAAACAAGACATTTTTATCTTTTATATTCAATGGCTTATTTTCCTGCTAATTGGTAATACCATGAAAAATACCATGCTCAGAAAAGGCTTAACAATATTTTGAAAAATTGCCTACTGAGCGCTGCCGCACAGCTCCATAGGCCGCTTTCCTGGCTTTGCTTCCAGATGTATGCTCTTCTGCTCCTGCAGCTAATGGATCACCGCAAACAGGTTACTCGCCTGGGGATTCCCTTTCGACCCGAGCATCCGTATGAGACTCATGCTCGATTATTATTATTATAGAAGCCCCCATGAATAAATCGCTCATCATTTTCGGCATCGTCAACATAACCTCGGACAGTTTCTCCGATGGAGGCCGGTATCTGGCGCCAGACGCAGCCATTGCGCAGGCGCGTAAGCTGATGGCCGAGGGGGCAGATGTGATCGACCTCGGTCCGGCATCCAGCAATCCCGACGCCGCGCCTGTTTCGTCCGACACAGAAATCGCGCGTATCGCGCCGGTGCTGGACGCGCTCAAGGCAGATGGCATTCCCGTCTCGCTCGACAGTTATCAACCCGCGACGCAAGCCTATGCCTTGTCGCGTGGTGTGGCCTATCTCAATGATATTCGCGGTTTTCCAGACGCTGCGTTCTATCCGCAATTGGCGAAATCATCTGCCAAACTCGTCGTTATGCATTCGGTGCAAGACGGGCAGGCAGATCGGCGCGAGGCACCCGCTGGCGACATCATGGATCACATTGCGGCGTTCTTTGACGCGCGCATCGCGGCGCTGACGGGTGCCGGTATCAAACGCAACCGCCTTGTCCTTGATCCCGGCATGGGGTTTTTTCTGGGGGCTGCTCCCGAAACCTCGCTCTCGGTGCTGGCGCGGTTCGATGAATTGCGGCTGCGCTTCGATTTGCCGGTGCTTCTGTCTGTTTCGCGCAAATCCTTTCTGCGCGCGCTCACAGGCCGTGGTCCGGGGGATGTCGGGGCCGCGACACTCGCTGCAGAGCTTGCCGCCGCCGCAGGTGGAGCTGACTTCATCCGCACACACGAGCCGCGCCCCTTGCGCGACGGGCTGGCGGTATTGGCGGCGCTGAAAGAAACCGCAAGAATTCGTTAACTGCACATTCGGGATATTTCTCTATATTCGCGGTTCAGCAGGCATGTCCCCTTTGAGGGCGACCCGACGACAGGATAATCGACCTTATGGTGCGCAAATATTTCGGCACAGACGGTATTCGTGGCAAAGCCAACGAAGGCGCGATGACGGCGGAAACCGCCTTGCGCGTCGGCATGGCGGCTGGCCGTGTCTTTCGTCGCGGTGACCACCGCCATCGTGTCGTGATCGGCAAGGATACGCGCCTGTCGGGCTATATGCTTGAACCCGCGCTCACAGCCGGTTTCACCTCGATGGGCATGGACGTATTCCTTTTTGGCCCGCTGCCGACAACGTATAGGAAGAATAAACGCCCTTTTCACCCAAGTCCAACAGCTTTGGACCGCAGTTGACTCTTTCGACACCCCTGCGATGCAACCCAATCCGGCTGACGGGGAGCCAGCAACGCTGAAAATTTACCCTCCTCTTTCCCACTAGCGGCTCCTTTTCCGACAACCAGCACGGCGGATCCCTGCCGCGGCGCTGTGAACGCAGCATTTTGATTGGTATCGTTGGCCTTCAGGCTCGTCAGTCAAACAGACCCAGGAGCAGCTCAGCCGGTGGCGCCCGGCTTTCGGGTAACGCCCTGGTCCCGCTGGTTTCGGCTTTGTGCTTCAGGTGATCAAGGATCTGCTTGATCACTATAGGGTCTTCAATGCAGGCGATGACTTTCATGGCGCCGCCGCAGCCGCTGCAGGTCTCGATGTCGATATTGAAAACACGCTTGAGCCGTTGCGCCCATGTCATCGACGCTCGCCGTTGTGCTGGTGTTGCCGGTTCATCAGCCACCCTGACCTTGTTGCCCCTGCCCCGTTTTGCCGGCGTGACCAACGCCCGGTGCCGACTGTTGGGTGCGAACACCCCGTGGAAGCGGGTTAGGTTGACTCTGGGCTTCGGTACCAGGGCGGCCAGCCTTGCAATGAAATCCAATGGTTCGAAAATGACGTGCGTGGTGCCGTCCCGGTACGGCGTCTTGAGCTGGTAGCGCACGTTGCCGCCTCGTGTTAACGACAGCCGCTTCTCGGATACCGCCGGGCGGCTGATGTACCGGCACAGCCGTTCGAGCTTCTTGCGTTCATCGGCCCTGGCCGCCACGCCGGCGTGCAGGCTGGACCCGGCTACCTTGCCAATCCCGTCACCGAACGGATCACCACTGGTCGGCAGAGTTTGCAAAGTGAACACCTTTCGCCCCGCCTGTGAACCGACAGCGATACGGTAAGTGATCGAGTGCCCCAGCAGGGGTGTCATCGGGTCGTCATCCACCGCATCCGAGGCCAGATAGCTGTTTTCGACATCCCGTTCCAGCAGGCCTTGCCGTTCCAGATAGCGACCCACCCGGTGGGCGATGGTGTGCGTCAGCTGGGTGAGCTCTGGGCTGGTCGGCGCCTTGACCCAGCGGAAACGCGCTGAGCCGTGGGATTGCTCGACATACACACCGTCGAGAAACAGCATGTGGAAGTGAACATTCAGATTGAGCGCCGATCCAAAACGCTGGATCAGGGTGACCGCGCCCGTCTTGGCCACTTGGTGGGTATGGCCCGCTTTCTTGACCAGGTGCGTGGCAATGACGCGGTAAACGATGCCCAGCACCCACCCCATGATCTCGGGCCGGCTGGCAAACAGGAAACGCAGCTGAAACGGGAAGCTCAACACCCACTGACGCATGGGTTGTTCAGGCAGTACTTCATCAACCAGCAAGGCGGCACTTTCGGCCATCCGCCGCGCCCCACAGCTCGGGCAGAAACCGCGACGCTTACAGCTGAAAGCGACCAGGTGCTCGGCGTGGCAAGACTCGCAGCGAACCCGTAGAAAGCCATGCTCCAGCCGCCCGCATTGGAGAAATTCTTCAAATTCCCGTTGCACATAGCCCGGCAATTCCTTTCCCTGCTCTGCCATAAGCGCAGCGAATGCCGGGTAATACTCGTCAACGATCTGATAGAGAAGGGTTTGCTCGGGTCGGTGGCTCTGGTAACGACCAGTATCCCGATCCCGGCTGGCCGTCCTGGCCGCCACATGAGGCATGTTCCGCGTCCTTGCAATACTGTGTTTACATACAGTCTATCGCTTAGCGGAAAGTTCTTTTACCCTCAGCCGAAATGCCTGCCGTTGCTAGACATTGCCAGCCAGTGCCCGTCACTCCCACTCGATGGTGGCGGGCGGCTTGCCGCTGATGTCGTAGACGACCCGGGAGACGCCCCGCAGTTCGTTGATGATGCGGTTCGAGACGCGGCCGAGGAACTCGTACGGCAGCTGCGCCCAGTGCGCGGTCATGAAGTCGATGGTCTCGACCGCGCGCAACGCGATGACCCATTCGTAGGCGCGGGCATCCCCCACGACACCGACCGACTTCACCGGCAGGAACACCGCGAAGGCCTGGCTGACCTGGTCGTAGAGGCCGGCGCTGCGCAGCTCCTGGATGAAGATGTCATCGGCCTTTGCCAGCAAGTCCGCGTATTCGCGCTTCACTTCGCCGAGGATGCGCACGCCCAGTCCGGGGCCGGGGAACGGGTGGCGGTAGACCATCTCGCGCGGCAGGCCGAGCTCGACGCCCAGCCTCCGGACCTCGTCCTTGAACAGTTCGCGCAGCGGCTCGACCAGCCCGAGCTTCATGTCCGCCGGCAGTCCACCGACGTTGTGGTGGCTCTTGATGACGTGGGCCTTGCCGGTCTTGCTGCCGGCCGACTCGATCACGTCGGGATAGATGGTGCCCTGCGCCAGCCACCTGGCATTGCGCAGCTTCCCCGCTTCCTCGTCGAAGATCTCGACGA
>DASUXE010000138.1:0-3490 GCA_036378075.1 Gammaproteobacteria bacterium | reverse complement strand
ACCGCCAGCATGTCGGCACCCGCGCGCAGCAGCGCGGCGGCATTTGCCGGCGTGATGCCGCCGATTGCGCACACCGGAATGCTGAGTTGCCGGCGTGCGGTTTCAAGCAGACTGACGGGCGCCGGGACCGCGTCGGGTTTGCTGGGCGATGCGAAAAAGCTGCCGAACGCCACGTAGTCGGCACCGGCGTGCGCGGCATCGGCAGCGCGTTGCAGCGAATCGTAACAGGAGACACCAATCACGGCATGCGGACCAAGTTGCACCCGCGCCTGTTCCAGCGGACCGTCGTCACGCCCGAGATGTACGCCGTCGGCTGCAATGCGCCGCGCCAGTGCGACATCGTCGTTGATGATCAACGGCACTTCATGTTTGCGGCACAGTTCCAGCAAGGCACGGGCTTCGCGTTCGCGCAGCGCATGATCGGAAGACTTGTCGCGATATTGCACCAGCGTTGCGCCGCCGCGGATCGCTGCGTCAACGCCGCTCAACAATTTTTCGCCCGGCAGCAAGGCGGCATCGGTCAGTACGTAAAGTCCGTGCAGCGGATTTGATGGCAGCGTCATGATTGCACCCGCCGGTTCGGAATCCGCTGGCCCTTGCCAGGCTGCCAGCCCTGCCTGAGCGCGTTCCAGGTGAATTGCTGCGCCTCTGTCACGGCGTCGCGCATTGATTTGCCGTGCGCCAGCAACGCCGCGATCGCGGAGGCCAGCGTGCAACCCGAGCCGTGATAACTGCCGGGCAGGCGCGGCCATTCGAAACGCTGGTGACTGCCGTCGGCACTGAACAGAATGTTGTGGACGTCGGCGGTGTCTTCGTCCGCGCCTTTGACCAATACATGACGACAACCGCTGCGCAGCAGGATCGCGGCACGTTGCGCGGCATCCCCGGCGCCGGGCGCCAGCCGCCGGCTTTCCAGTGCATTCGGTGTCACCAGTTCGGCCAGCGGAAACAGTCGTTCGAGATAAGTTTGAATCAGTGCGGCATCGGCAAGTTCACCACCGCCGCCTGCGACCAGCACCGGGTCCAGTACCAGCGGAAGGGTGGTCCAGTCCTGCAACAGCGCCGCGACCGCTTCGCCGATCGCGACGCTGCCCAGCAAACCGAGTTTGATGGCGGCCACCGGCTGATCGTCCAGCACCGCCCGGGCCTGGTCGACCACCAGTTGCGGCGACATCAGCTCGACGCGCCGTACGTTCACGGTGTCCTGCACGGTCACCGCCGCAACCACCGGCGCCGGGTGTGCGCCGAGTGCGGAAACGGCCTCGATATCGGCGGCCAGGCCAGCGCCGCCGGACGGATCGTTGCCGGCGATGATCAGCACGGTGGGCGGGTGGCGAGTGGGCATGGGGCTATTTTACGTTGGCTTGGCGTTCCTATGGCGGGAGGAACATGCGAAAATACGCGGCTTGCCGATATCCACGATCAGCCCAACTTCCGGAGTTTCGATGAAGGCCTACATGTGCGTCATCTGCGGGTTCGTCTATGAAGAAGCCAAGGGCCATCCCGAGAGCGGAATCGCTCCGGGCACCAAATGGGACGACATCCCGCTCAACTGGCGCTGTCCCGATTGCGGGGCCGGCAAGGAAGATTTCGAGATGATCGAGATTTGATGCTGCTCTGATCGGCACCCGCCGTTGCTTACGGCAGGGTTCCCGCCAGCCGCGCGATGAACGCCGTCCTGGCGGACATTTCCAGTGAACAGGTCCATTTGTAGGCACGGTCGAAGTTCTCGCCCCAGGCATAGACGCCGTGGCCCCGCACTACCGTGACCGGAAACTTCGCCAGGGTTGCAGCGACTTGCTGCGGTGACTGCGCCACGTACTGGTCATAGGGAATGTTGATGACCGGCACACGCGGAAAGTAAAACCCGCCTTCGAAATCCACCGGCACGAAATCCTCGCCGTTCAAGGTCAGCGCCACCGTGTGCGGACCATGACTGTGCAGCACTGCGCGCGCCGCGGGATTTTTCTGATACACCGCGATATGCAACGGCGCATCCAGCGATGCACCATCGGCACGCGTGCCATCCACATGACAGCGAATCAGGGCATCGGCACTGAGCGTGTCGGCACAGCAACCGGTCGGTGTTACCCACACCGTGTCGCCGTCGCGGACCGAGGCGTTGCCGCTGTGCGAATCGTTGAGGCCGTAGTGCCGCAGCCATTTGTAGTACTGCACCAGTTCCGCGCGCGGGTCCATAAGTCTGTCCGTGTTGCAGGGATAATCAGTTTAGCGGTTCTTCCGGCTGCCGCAAGCGCAGCGGAGTAGAATCAGCTGGATCATTTGCACGCCGGAAAACAGCATGTCGAACCGCACGCTTGCCATGACCGATGAACTGTATGCCTATCTGCTCGGAGTTTCGCTACGGGAGCCGCCGTTGTTGCAGCGTCTGCGCGAAGAAACCGCGCAGCACCCACGGCATGGCATGCAGATTTCACCCGAACAGGGCCAGTTCATGCAGTTGCTGGTGCGTCTGAGCGGCGCCCGGCGCTGCATCGAAGTGGGGGTGTTCACCGGTTACAGCAGTCTGGCGGTAGCGCTGGCATTGCCGGATGACGGCTACATCCTGGCCTGCGATGTGAGCGAGGAATACACCGCCATGGCCCGCCGCTACTGGCAGGCAGCGGGTGTGCAACAGAAAATCGATTTGCAACTTGCGCCCGCCACCGAAACGCTCGATGCCAGACTCAATGCAGGCGAAGCCGGCAGCTATGACTTTGCATTCATTGATGCGGACAAGACCAATTACCGGAACTACTACGAGCGCATTCTTGAACTGTTGCGTCCCGGTGGGCTGATAGCCGTGGATAACGTGCTGTGGAGCGGCAGCGTGATAGACGACAGCGACCAGAGCGAGGATACCCTCGCGATCCGCGACTTCAATCGAGCCCTGCATGCCGATCAGCGTATCGAGCTGTCGATGCTGCCGATCGGCGACGGCCTGAGCCTGGCCCGCAAGCGGCCCTGACCCCCAATTCCACGGGCCTGCAGCGGGGCGGGGCGTCCTGAAAGGGGGATTTTGGCTGCCCGATACTGCCGGTCCGGACCCTTGTTGACCTGGATCATGGTCCCTGTATCCCCCCGGCGGCGATACTTTCGCATGGACACGTGTTTCCGTAACGTGAGTTGCAACCGTAACGAGGGGTCATAAATGGCGGACCAAGTCTCCATTCTGGTGGTGCTCGACGCCTGGTACCGTCGCAGCCCGGCGGTGCTCCGGGCGATGTCGCTGGCCTGGAAAAGCAGCGCCACACTGCTGCTGTACTCGTTCGAGTATGAGCGCAGCCTGGCGCATGCCGCTCAGCACGGCTTTGATCTCGATGCCTACCTCAAAGGGCGCGAGCAGAAACTCGAGGAATTCGCCGGCAGCCTGCGTGGCGAGGGCTTCAAGGTTCAAACCCGCGTGGTCTGGGGTTATCCGATCGCCTCGCGCATTATCGAATCGGTACTGGCCGCCCGACCCGATTTCGTCATCAAGGATGTGCGCGCG
>DASUXE010000137.1:0-6929 GCA_036378075.1 Gammaproteobacteria bacterium | reverse complement strand
GTCATCTGGCCGGTGACGAAATGCTGCGCGAGTTTGCCAATCGGGTTGCGGGCGAAATCCGCGAGCTGGATCGTATCGGCCGTGACGGTAAAGCGGAGCATGAAACGTTTGGCCGCTATGGCGGCGAAGAATTCCTCCTGGTGCTGCCGGAAACCGATGCCGAGGGCACCAGGATCTGCGGCGAACGGATTCGCGCGCGAATTGCCGGCCAGCATTTCGACGTCGCGCCTTCGGAACCCAGCATCACTGTTTCCATCGGCGTGACAGTGTACCGTGTTGACGAACCGATCCGCGACACGCTGGCGCGCGCCGATCAGGCGCTCTACCGCGCCAAGCACGGCGGGCGTGACCGGGTTGAAACGATTCTGCCGGCTTGAATGCAACGACCGGCAATTACTTACCGATACAGAAACTCGCGAATATCTTTCCCAGCAGATCCTCACTGGTGAATTCTCCAGTGATCTCGCTCAGACAAAGCTGCGCAAGCCGTAATTCTTCGGCAAGCAGTTCACCGGATTTTTCGGCGAGGTGCTGCTGCGCCGACTCAAGGTGCAGGCGGGCCCGCGCCAGCGCATCAAGATGCCGGCGACGGGCAATGAAGTTGTCATCGCTCCCTTCGTGGAAGCCGGCGGCTGCCTTGAGATGCTTACATAGCAAATCAACGCCCTGCCCGCTTCTGGCCGACAATGCGATCTGCGATACCTCACCTGACTCCAGCAATTCCGGTTCACGACCGGTCAGATCAATCTTGTTGTAGATGCGGGTCACCGGCAATGCGGCTGGAAGCCGGGACTGCAGGTTTGCAACTGCGGCGGAATAACCTTCGCTGTCGTCAATCACCAGCAACACCCTGTCGGCCGAACGGATCGCGTCCCATGCACGCCGCACGCCCTCCTGTTCGACCCGGTCCGTGGAATCCCGCAATCCCGCGGTATCGATGATATGCAACAGCAAGCCATCCAGATTGACATGTTCTCGCAACACATCACGGGTGGTACCGGGAATCTCGGTGACGATGGCGGCGTCGTGACCGGCGAGACGATTGAGAAGACTGGATTTGCCGGCATTGGGTAAACCGGCGATCACCACGCTCATCCCTTCCCGCAGCAAGCTGCCCTGGACGGCGCTTGCTGCCAGCGCCTGGAACCGCGTGCAGATACCGGTCAGCTGTTCTGCAACTTTGCCGTCGCTGAGAAAATCCAGCTCTTCTTCTGGAAAATCAATTGCGGCTTCCACGTACATTCGTAATGCGATCAGCGCCTCGACAAGCCCGGTCACACGCGAGGAGAATTCGCCGCGCAGCGAACGCACTGCGGCACGTGCCGCCTGGGTGCTGCCGCTGTCGATCAGATCGGCGATGGCTTCAGCCTGTGCGAGATCCAACTTGTCGTTCAGGAATGCACGCTCGGAAAATTCACCTGGCCGCGCCAGTCGCGCACCCAGCTCCAGTACCCGCGTCAGCAACATATCGAGAACCACGGGGCCGCCGTGCCCCTGCAATTCGAGTACATCCTCGCCGGTAAACGATGCCGGCGCGGGAAAATACAGCGCGATGCCCTCGTCGATCGCATTGTTGTCAGCGCCGATGAATGCAGCAAACTGTGCGTGACGCGGCGTAGGCAATCTGCCGACAAGCTGTTCTGCAATCGAACCGACCCCCGGACCGGACACACGCAGCACGCCGATCCCGCCCCTGCCGGACGGTGTGGCGATGGCAACAATGGTATCGGCGTGGTGGTTCACGGCTGTCGGGCCTGAAATCGGTTAAAGTCTGAAATCTCGCGCATCATAACGGCAATCAGAGGAAACACGGTATGTCTGGCCAGGTCGTACGATTCCCCAATGCCTCGGGCCAACTGCTGGCCGGGCGGCTCGAAATGCCAGCGCACCGCAAACCACGGGCATTTGCGCTGTATGCCCACTGCTTTACCTGCGGCAAGGATGTGCGGGCAGCCTACGATATCTCGCGGGCACTGGCGATGCAGGGTATCGCAACGCTGCGGTTTGATTTCACCGGCATTGGCGAGAGTGAGGGCGGTTTTGCCGATACCACCTTCTCGACCAACATCTCGGATCTGTTGTGCGCGGCGGAATTCCTCGCCAAGGAGTACGTGCCCCCCAAAATCCTGGTGGGACATTCGCTCGGTGGCACTGCGGTGCTGGAAGCAGCCAACCAGATACAAAGCTGCGAAGCCGTCGTCACCATTGCTGCCCCCGCCAGTCCGGAACACGTCGCGCGTTTGCTGGGCGCCGGCAGGCAGGTGCTGGAACAGCAAGGTGAAGCCGATATTCTGCTGGCAGGTCGCAAGCTTCATTTCAAGAAATCCTTTCTTGACGATCTTCCGAAACATCAATGCAGGGAATATGTGCGTGCACTGCGCAAGCCGCTCTTGATCCTTCATTCACCCGTGGATGACACGGTCGACATCAGCAATGCGGGGGAAATATTCGCCGCTGCGCGTCATCCCAAGAGTTTCATCGCACTCAATAATGCCGATCATCTGCTCACGAACCCGGAAGATTCCGAATATGTCGGTGTGATCATCGCAGCATGGGCGACCAAATACCTCGGCGAGTTGCATCTGCAGCCGCCAAAGAGCCCCGCTGCCGAGGGCGAGGTGATCGTGCAAATGAACCGGGAGCATTACCGGGCGGATGTGTTCGCCGGTCCACATGCGATGATCGCGGATGAACCGCTGGCCGCCGGTGGTACCGACGCCGGGCCGTCTCCATACGGTTATCTGAGCAGCGCGCTGGGCGCCTGTACTGCCATTACCTTGCGCATGTACGCAGACCGCAAGCAGTGGCCACTGGAAAGCGTCAACGTGCGAATCAGACATCAGAAAATACACGCGGACGATTGTCTGACGTGCGAGACCAAAACCGGGCGGTTGGACAGATTTGAACGCGAAATCGAGTTAGGCGGCAGTCTTGATGCAGAACAGCGACAACGTCTGCTGGAAATTGCCGACAAATGTCCGGTTCACCAGACACTCCATACGGAAGTTATTGTGGAAACCAGCCTGAAGGAACAGCAATAGCTATTTTTTCGTGTGCTGTTTGCTCTCGCGTTCAATCACACGATTGATGTGCCATTGCTGGGCAATGGTGAGAATGGAATTGGCTACGTAATACAGCGCCAATCCGGACGGAAACACCAGGTACATGATGGCGATACCAAATGGCATCACCATCATGATCCTGCGCTGCATGTTGTCGGTGGTCGGCTGCGGGCTGATGCGCTGCTGCACGAACATCACAACACCGTACACCACAGGCAGGATGTATAACGGGTCCGGAGCGGACAGGTCGTGAATCCAGCCGATCCACGGCGACTGCCGTAACTCAACGCTGTAGACAAGCACGTAATAGAGGGCGAAAAAGATCGGCATCTGTATCAGCATGGGCAGGCAACCGCCCATCGGATTGATCTTTTCTTTCTTGTAGAACTCCATCATCGCCTGACTCTGCTTGGCGCGATCATCCTTGTAGCGCTCCTGCAGTGCCTTGAGCCGTGGTTGCACCAGGCGCATTTTCGCCATGCTGCGGCCGCTCATTTCGTTAAGCTTGTAGGTCAGCAGTTTGAGCAACAGGGTCAGCACCAGAATGGACCAGCCCCAGTTGCCGATGAAGCGGTGAATCTGTTCCAGCACCCAAAAAATCGGTTGCGCAATGATCGTGAGTTTGCCGTAATCAACCGTCAGTTCGAGTCCCGGCGCGACGCCGGCCAGGCGGGTTTGCAGTTTCGGGCCCAGAAACAGCTTGTTGCGGAAGCTGGCCGTAGCGTCCGGTGCAACGGTGTGAGCAGCAGAGACTACACCTACCAGGTAATCGGCATCGCCGAGTGCCTTGCTGTAATAGAAATTCTTGTCGGTCGCAGACGCGCCGGCGTCCTGCGGAATGACCGCGGCCAGAAAATAGTGGTTGACGACACCCAGCCAACCGTCAGCAACGGTCTCGGCCAGAGGTTTCTCGGCCAGATCACTGAACTCGTATTGCTTGTAGCCATCGGTGCCGTGCATGGCAACACGCTGGTAGTCGTAGCGATGCGCGCTGAACAGGCTGTGGCTCGCCGGCGTGTAGTGGTTTTGAAACTGTGCGTACGCGGATCCCTGCCAGGGCTGAGAAGAATGATTCTTGACAGTGTAGGTGACGTCGACCTGGTAACTGTTACGTGTGAAATGATACGTCTTTTCTACTTCCAGACCGTGGGGATCGCTCCAGACCAGACTGACGTCCAGCGCGTTCTGGCCCGGCGTGAGTGAGTAGTCGGTTCGGTTTGTCGTATACAGCGCTGTCTGGACCGGCGCGGTCGGACCGCTTCGGGTCTGCAGTCCCGACTGGAACAGCAATAAATCGTCTGGCGCACTGCTGAGGACGTGCACGAGGATACGCGGGTCTTTCAGCTCAGCCGGATAATCCAGCAAACGCGCGTCTCGAATGTTGCCACCGGCGGTATCGATGTTCAGATCCAGGACGTCCGTGTGGACATGGATCAGCGTGCCGGGCTGTGCCGGAGTGGGTGGAGCAGCAGTTGGCTGTTGCGTCGCCGCTTGTTTGCCCGTTGAATCGGCATCCGGAACCGGTGGCAAGGGCGGTGCACTGGCATCGGGTGCGCGGGTGGCTGCCGCGGGCACGTCGGCGGGGGCCGGAACCGGCTGGGGGCCGTAGTCCCGCATCCAGGCCTGATAGATCAGAAACGCGATGAATAGCCCGGCGGCCAGCAGGAAAATGCGGCGATTATCCATGGTGATGTCTCGGGCCGGGGACCGGGTCAAGCCCGCCCGGGTGCAATGGGTGGCAACGCAGGAGTCGGCGCAAGGTCAGCCAGCTGCCGTAGACGGCGCCGTGCCGGTCGATTGCTTCGAGTGCGTAGGCGGAACAGGACGGATAGAAACGGCAGCGCGGTCCAAGCAGCGGACTTACCGCATAGCGATAGGCGTGGATAAACAACTTCAGGACGCTGCGCATCGCTTTACTAATTCCTGCCAGTGGTGTTCGAGGCTCTGCCGCAAGCCCTCGTTGCTGGTATGGCCTGCGGCGGGTTTGGCCTGGACCACGATATCCAGCGTGGGCAACTCGGCCCGTTGTTTCCGGAAGCTCTCACGTACCGCCCGCTTGATGCGGTTTCGGCCCACCGCGCCGGCAACGGTTTTCTTGGCCACGGTGATTCCCAGCCGGGCCAGGTTTTCGGTGCGCATGGCATAAACGTTGAAACAGGTATCCGTAATCCGGAATCCCTGACGGAAGATGTGGCTGAATTCCGCCGGAACATGCAGCCGGGCCGCGGCTGGAAATCCGGCGCTGGACTTGCTTAGGGGCAGAGTCTCGCCCGACCCTTGGCACGACGGGCATTCAGTACCAGTCGTCCATTCTTGGTGGACATACGGGCGCGGAAACCATGGGTCCGCTTGCGGCGCAGGTTGCTGGGCTGATAGGTTCTTTTCATGACGGCATCCGGACGTGAATCGTGCGCTTCCAGAGCGTGATTTCCGCGCTGGGCAAAGGCGCGATATTAGACGTGTGTACGGTGCCGATGTCAAGGTGTAACACCTTGAAATCGCGATGAAGTTGCTTGTGGATAAGTCTGAGCAAGCGGTATAGACTGCCCGGACTTGTCTTCAAGCTAGTGGGCGGGCCCTTGCGAGGGCCCGAGTCGTTGCTATTGCACCGCAGGAGTTCTCAGGAATATGGCATCGCTGTGGACGCGGTGTGTGGATCGTTTGGAACACGAGCTCTCGGAACAGGAGCTCAATACCTGGATCCGGCCCCTGCACGCTCTTGAAGACGACCAAACGTTGCGCCTGCTGGCGCCGAATCGCTATGTGATGGACTGGGTCCGTGACCGGTTCCTGCCCCGTATTTCCAATCTGGCCAGGGATCTGGCCCAGGACCGGGAAAGGCGTGTCTTGCTGGAAGTCGGTGGCCGTGTCGATGAGGCGCCGAGCGAGGCAGCACAACGACCCGTCGCAACCGGCACGCCCCTGCCTACGCCTGGCAGCGGGCTTAACCCCCTGTACAGCTTTGCCGGTTTTGTTGAAGGTAAATCCAACCAGTTCGCGGCGGCCGCGTGCCAGCAGGTGGCGCAGAATCCGGGGCGCGCTTACAACCCCTTGTTTATCTACGGTGGCGTGGGTCTCGGCAAGACCCATCTCATGCACGCCGTGGGTCATGTGATTTTGGAACGCAATCCACGGGCACGGATTGCTTACGTGCATTCCGAGCGCTTCGTGAACGATATGGTCAGGGCGCTGCAGCACAACACTATTAATGAATTCAAGCGGCAATACCGCTCGGTCGATGCGCTGTTGATCGATGACATTCAGTTTTTTGTCGGCAAAGAGCGCTCCCAGGAAGAATTTTTCCATACTTTCAATGCCTTACTGGAGAGCCAGCAACAGGTGATCATCACCTGCGATCGCTACCCGAAGGAAATTGAAGGTCTTGAGGAACGGCTGAAATCCCGCTTCGGGTGGGGCCTGACGGTCCCGATCGAACCACCGGAACTTGAAACCCGGGTTGCGATCCTGATGAAGAAGGCGGCCCTGGAACATGTGGTGCTGACCAGTGATGTGGCTTTCCTGATTGCGCAGAAAATCAGTTCCAATATCCGTGAGCTGGAAGGGGCATTGCGCCGGGTGATCGCCAATGCGCAATTCACGGGTCAGCCTATTACCCAGGAGCGCGTCAAGGAGTGGCTACGCGATATCCTGGCGCGCCAGGAACGGCAAATCACCCTGGAAAACATCCAGAAAACCGTGGCGGATTACTACCGGGTAAGGCCTGGCGATATGCTGTCGAAAAAGCGCAGCAGATCGATAGCCAGACCGCGGCAGGTCGCAATGAGCCTGGCCAAGGAACTGACAAGCCACAGCCTCCCGGAGATCGGTGATGCCTTCGGTGGCCGTGACCATACCACGGTGCTTCAC
>DASUXE010000136.1:0-4461 GCA_036378075.1 Gammaproteobacteria bacterium | reverse complement strand
GAATTCGACTGAAAACGTGTTGTCGCTCTGGTATGCGAGCTTGTCGTATTTGCCGCTTGGGTGAATCACCAGACGCGCCCCGGTCGCGGTGTTTTCCGCGTCGATATACTGTACCGGCGTGGCAAAATCGGTCACATCCATGCGCCGCACAAGGTTTGTGGGTAAATGTGCATTGGCGAAATCCACCACAACATTGGCACCTGTGCTGTGCACATTGCCGATGATGCCGGGGTTACTGAGATTCACCATGACTTGCGCGATGCCGCCATTACCGCGGCGAAAGTCCACTGCGGTTAGCACATTGCCGGTCAGGGGCACTGCCGGTGAGGCGTTGCTGGATGTTGCAGAAACGGCCGGTGTAGCAGTGGACGCCGCAGCGGATGCGGCCGGGGTGGCAACCGGTACCGTTGCCGACGCGGTGCTTGCAGGACCGAAGCTCGTCGGGCTGGCTTGCGCCACTTCGGTATCATTGGGGCTGCTGCCCAGAATCACATAGACCGTGTTGCCTTTGGCGGTGACGTTATACGGTACCAGGGTAGTCAGATTGACCACCACACGTGTACGGCCGCCGGCTTCAGCAGCCACCACGCTGTTGACGGCTCCCACGCTGATATCGGTTTTACGATTCTTGAGATCGAGACTGGTGCTGCTCAGATCCAGGGCCAGTCGAGCGGGCTGGTTGACGGTAAAGGTCAATGGCTGCGGCGCCGGGCCACTCAGTTTCAATTCCAGTTGTACCCGTTCACCCGTCAGTTTGGTGGCAGTGATTGATTGCAACTGATTCTGGCTTGCACCAGAGGTTTGCGCGTTTCCGACCGGCGCATAAAGCATGGTCAACGCCAGCATCAATGCGCTGACGACTTCCGTGCAAGTCTTGATTCCGAAATGATAATGTTTGATGTTCATGGCTTGCTGCCTCACCTTGCCGTTCACTCGCCCAGCTGCACGTTTGTCGTGCGCTCGGTCCAGCCACCTTGGCCGTCCGGCACGATTTCACGCAATGTCAGGCCGGAATCGTCAATGCTGATGATTTTTCCGAAATTCTGGCCCATGTAATTTCCTTTCTTGACGCGATGCACAATTCCGTCTCCATCGCGAATCAATGCCCACAATGAGCCGCCTTCAGTGAGTGTTCCCAGCATCTTCAGGCTGTCCAGTGGAAATTGCTCAAGATATTCACGATTGCGGTTGAAATCGGGGTGGATTCCTGATTTTTCGCCAGCATGCAGATTCGGGTTGTTCAGGCTCTGCAGCTGCGGATTGAACGGCGAGCGTTTGTCCGCATCGGCGTAAACGTAAGTTTCGAATGGTTTTACCTGCGGCAAAGGTTCGATATAGCCGCCTTTGCGTGCCTTGACCTGATCCGCGTACTGGCGCAAGTCGCTCATGCGGTCACCGCAGCCTGCCAGCAGTAGCGTGGTAGCGATCAGTCCAACCAATAACCGGATTCGGCCGCTGAAATCTGAATGATTCATCACCGGCCTCCTTTCCTGCGTTTCCTGCTACCGCCTTGCGCGTCTTCCAGATAACGGTAGGTCTTGGCGGTCAGGGTCATGATCAGGTTGTCACCCTTGGTGTCACCGGATTGAGGGCGTATGTCGATGTCATGCACCGTCACGATGCGTGGCAATGCAGCCACGTCGCTGACAAATTTGCCGAACTCGTGGTAGCTCCCTTCAACGATGATTCGGATCGGTTTCTCGGCGTAGAAATCCTTGCGCACCTCGTTTTCTGGCTGGAACAGGTCCTGTTTCAACCCATCAACCTGTGCAGTCTGGGAAATGTCTTGCAGCAGGCTCGGAATTTCGGTCTGACCGGGCAGTTGGCGCAACATGGTACCGAACGATTTTGTCATTTCCTCAAGCTGTTTCTTGTAGATCTCGAGGTTTGCCGCCTTGGCGGCCTTCTGCTCGAATTCCTGCTTCAAGGTGATTTCTTTCTTGGCATCGTCTGCCAGCTGCGCCTGCTGATCGCGGATCAGGAACCAGTATCCGGCGCCCACGACAACGATGAAAACCACTACCAGAGTAAGGATGCGTGCGAACAGCGGCCAACTGCCTATGTTCTTCGGATCCAGATTCTGAAGTTCCTGGAATTTTTTATTCAGATCGTCAAGAGTCATGGCCGCTTGCCCCCCTTGGCGTTATTCTTGGCTGCAACAGCGGCTTTATCGATGATTTTTGCAGTAACCGAAAATTTCTGCAGATGGGCATTGGGTTTGACCGAGCTGTCTTTCTGCACCACCTGCAGATTCGGGTCACCCATCCACATTGAGGCATCGATATTTCGCATGTATGCCGAGACACGCGCGCTCGATTCGGCAATGCCTTCGAGACTCAGCTCGCCGCCTTTTTGTGTCACATGAGTAAGGTAAACACCCGGCGGCAAAGTTTGTACCAGCTGATCGAAGACATGGACTTCGGTCGGGCGGCTTTGCTGCAATTCCTCAATGATTTGCATGCGCGCCAGCAGTTGCTGCTTGGTGTCTTGCAAGTTCTTGATCTGGGCAATCTGCTTGTCCAGTCCTTCAATTTGTTCTTTGAGATAGGCGTTACGCGCGTCCTGATTGGAGATCGCAGCGCTTACCAGACCATACATGGCCAGTACCACTACCGCACCGACAGCCACGACAACCGCTGCCAGCATATTGAACGACTGCTGGCGCTGTTTGCGCCGTTCTTCACGCCAGGGGAGCAGGTTAATACGTGGCATTTCAGTCAAAGCTCCGTAAGGCCAGTCCGCAGGCGATCAGCAAGGCTGCGGATTCATTTTCAGCCAGTTGCGCCTTGGCACGGGACGACAGTTTCATCTTGCCAAATGGGTTGCCGACCACGGCCGGGGTGCCGAGACGTTCACCAATGCGTTCTGCAGCCCCGGGAATGGAGGCGCAGCCACCACAGACTATAATCTGGTCCAGATGCTGATGTTCACTGGTTGAGGACTGATAGAACTGCAGCGAGCGATTGACGGCTTGCGCCATATCGTCCATGAACGGATCGAGGATCTCAACCTTGTAATTGTTGGGCAGCCCGCCTTCTTTCTTGGCCTTGCCGGCTTCCTCGAATGTCAGGCCGTAGTGGCGCATGATTTCTTCGGTGAGAGCCTTGCCACCGAAATCGCTGTTGTAGTTGTAGATGATCTTGCGGTCGTGGACCACGCTGAAGGTGGTGGTCGCAGCACCGAAATCCACCAGGCCAATGGTGCGATCCAGGCCCTCATCCACCATCTGGTACACCAGCAGTTCAACGGCGTTTTCCAGCGCGTAAACTTCCACGTCCACGACTTTGGCAGTGAGCCCGGCAACCTCCATTACGCTCTGCAATTTTTCGACATTTTCCCGGCGCGCTGCCACCAGCAGGACGTCCACCAGATCGGGATCATTTTCCGAGGCACCGAGGATTTCGTAATCGAAGGCGACTTCTTCAAGTGGTTGCGAGATGTATTGGTCAGCCTGCAGCTCAATCTGTTCGCCCAGATCCTTGTCCGACAGGGTGATCGGCATCTGGATGGTCTTGGTCATGACCTGACCGCCGATGGCGACTGCGGCAAGCTTGGAAGTCGGGTTGGCGCGCTTGACCGCCTTGCGCAAGGCATTGCCGACGGCTTCGACGTCCATGATCACCTTGTCAGTGATAGCATTGGCAGGCATGGCCTCGGCAGCGAAGCTTTCTACCCTGTAGTTCCCACCACTCTTGGAAAGTTCGATCAGCTTCACCGACGAGGTGCTGATGTCAATTCCCAACAGAGGCTCTGACGATCGCTTGAAAAGCACGCGTTTACCCTTCGCTAGGTCGTTGGATTGGGCCCCACGGGGCCTCCCCAGGTCTTAAGTCACAGCTTCAATATATATCAACAAATGATTAAATCAAATATAGTTTTTCCATTTTCGGGTGTGCGCTGTGCGGGCACCCCAACCCGGCCTTGAAGGCTTTTTCGCAGGTATCGCATGCGCCGTTTACCCAAAGCACTATATGTTGTGATTGCCGCTGGTCTTGCCCTCTTTGGGTTGGGGGTATTGGGGGTGGTGATCGCGTATCTTTACGTGGCGCCAAGCCTGCCTTCGGTTGCCGTACTCAAGGATATCCGCTTGCAGGTGCCACTCCGGGTCTATACCCGGGATGGCCAGCTGCTGGCGCAATTCGGCGAAAAGCGCCGCATCCCGCTGTCTTTTGACCAGATTCCCAAGCCCATGGTCAACGCCTTTGTGGCCGCCGAAGACGAGCATTTCTGGGAACATCCCGGCATCGACGTCGAAGGCATATTGCGTGCCGCCATCCATCTGGCCCTGACGGGCGAGCGCACCCAGGGAGGCGGCACCATTACCATGCAGGTGGCCCGCGATTTCTTCCTGACCCGCAAGAAAACCTTCAGCCGCAAAATCCGCGAGGCCTTCCTGGCACTGAAGATCGAGCGTGAGCTGTCCAAACAGGACATCCTGACTCTCTATATCAACAAGATCTA
>DASUXE010000135.1:0-4144 GCA_036378075.1 Gammaproteobacteria bacterium | reverse complement strand
CCTCACTGTGCTCAGTGCGCAACGCCTGAGGCGCGTGCTCTCGGTCAATAATCTGGGGCGCCCGGTGGAGCAGGAGGTTGCGTATCAGGTGCAGTTTTCGCTGACGTCACCCGATGGCACGTTGATCAGTCCTCAGACGCTGACCCTGAAGCGCAATTATGCATACGACGAAGCCAATGCGCTGGGCAATGCCGAGCAATCCGATGTCCTTTATGTTGCGTTGCAACGTGACATGGCGCAATTGATCCTGTTTCGAATTGAAGCCGTTGGCCGCCATGCCGGTCCGGCCGGGAGCCATTGAATCCGATGTCCCGCAACGTGATGCACCGTTGTCGATACGCATTGCGAGAATTGCGCTGGCGGCGGCTGTTCATGGCGCTGGCGGCGGTCGTGCTACTGGTGCAGACAGGTTTTCCCGCGCATCAGGACAGTCATCCGATCGGTTCCCCGGATAATCTATGCCAGTATTGTGTTATGGCCGGACACGCGTTTGGCGTACCCGGCGTCGCGATGCTGGTGCCGACAGTGCCGGTGTATTCCGAATACCGTGCAGCACTTCCCGTCGAATTTCACGTTCGTCCCTACCCACGTACCCGCTTCAGTCGCGCCCCTCCGTTCATGCTCGTCGCGTAATCAGTTTCCTGTCACGTCAGCAGCTGCCTGACGTGATACGCGTACGCAACTTTTCGGAGAATTAACCATGCGTTTCAGATTGTTGACCGCGTCGATCGCGGTTTGCGCCGTCGCAGCATGTCTGCCGGTACACGCTGCCACTCAGGGCGGTATCAATGCCTTCAATCCGGGTATCGGACTGGTGTTGCAGGGCACTTACGGGAGTTATGCCAGCGCAGCCGGCAATCGCCAGCTTCCGGGTTTCATGCTCGGTCCGGATGCCGGTCTGGCGCCACAGGGGTTCGCGCTGGGCGAATCGGAGCTGGATCTTGAATCCAACATCGATAACCTGTTCCACGGATTTGCCGCGATCACGTTTCACGACGATCATGGCCAGGGTTCGGCAGGCGTGGAACTTGCCTACCTCGATACCCTGACCATGCCGGATGGCTTGCGATTGCGGGCCGGCAAGTTCTACTCGGATTTCGGATATCAGAACTCGCGCCATTCGCACGTCTGGGATTTCGTCGATCAACCGCTTGCCTACGAAGCCATGATGAATACGCAGTTCGCCGATTCGGGTCTACAACTGACCTGGCTTGCCCCCACCGATACGTATCTGATGTTTGGCGCCGAATTATTCGGCGGCAACAACTTCCCGGCGGGAGGTGCGGCACACAGCGGCAACGGCGCCAACACGCTGTTTGTGAAAATGAGCCGCGACGTGAACGACAGCAGCACCTGGTATGCCGGACTGTCCTACATGTCGGCACGTTCTGCGGACCGTCCGTCGCTGGGGACGGATGTCATGGACCCGAACAGCACGGCGATCGGTGCGGGACCGTTCTTTACCGGCACCAGCAATATCAGCGGCGCGGATTTCGTCTGGAAATGGTCGCCGCACGGCAATTTTTATGAGAAGAATTTCATCTTCCAGACCGAGTTTCTGCACCGCAGCGAGAGCGGTGTGGTGTCCCCATCAGCGTGCACCTATGGGGTGATTTGCAATGCAATTGGCAGCCGCTACGACGGGTCAGGCAACGGCTGGTACGTACAGGGCGTTTATCAATGGATGCCGCGCTGGCGGGTCGGGTTGCGTTATGACCGGTTGAACAGCGACAACACAGTGACTGGCGCGTATCAGCCTGCAGTCTTGCTGGGCAACGGTTTCGTCCCAAAACGCTATAGCGCGATGGTCGATTTTTCCAACACCGAGTTCAGCCGTTTCCGGTTGCAATTCAACCATGACATGTCGAACACAACGGCACAGAACGAAGTGTTCTTCCAGTACATTGTGGCGATGGGCGCGCATCCCGCGCACACCTTCTGAGGCGGTGTCTTTTGTCCGCTGACCGCGTTGGAACACTGCTCGCAATGCTCATTTACACAATCGTAAACTCCGCTTGCTCGCAGTATTCCGCCTTGTCATCGAAGCAAAATCCACTCGCCTCACTGCGCGAGATTGATATTTATTCACAGAGGTAAAAAGTCATGAACCTTCTGAAATTGATTATTCTGCTTCCGTTGCTAGTGACATCCATGCCGGCTTTCGCGGACCTCAACGTGTTCGCCTGCGAGCCGCATTGGGCGGCGCTGGCCAAAACCATCGGCGGCGAGCATGTCGATGTCACGTCGGCGACCGGTGCGTACAACGATCCGCATTACATCCAGGCACGTCCCAGTCTCATTTCCAGAATGCGGCGCGCGAACCTCGTCGTCTGCAACGGCGCGCAACTGGAGATCGGCTGGCTGCCGGTGCTGTTGCGACAGGGCGCCAACGCGAGCGTGCAGCCCGGACAGCCCGGTTATCTTGAAGCGGCGCAATACATCACGCTGCGGCAGGTGCCGCAGAGCGTGGACCGCGCACTGGGCGATATCCATCCGGACGGTAATCCGCATCTCCAGACCGATCCGCGCAATATTGCCGCGGTCGCACCGCATCTGATCGAACGCATGAAGATGCTGGATCCGTCCAACGCAGCCTATTACCAGCAGCGCTATCAGGATTTCATGACCCGGTTCAATGCCGCGATTGCAAAATGGCAGCAGCAGGCCGCGCCGCTCAAAGGCATGAAACTGATCGCCTATCACGACGGCTGGGTCTATATGGCCAACTGGCTGGGACTCGATACGGTCGGTTTCCTGGAACCGAAACCCGGCATCCCGCCGAGTCCCGGACACCTTGCCGACTTGCTGGCGCAGATCAAGGGCGAAGGTGTGCAAGGGATCATCTACACACCGTATGAAGATGAACAGGCGCCGCAGTGGTTGTCGAAACGCGCCGGTGTTCCGGTGGCGATGATTCCTGACACGGTTGGTGCCGACAATGATCCCGATCTGTTTACGTTCTATGACGTGATGGTGCAGCAACTTCTGAAACTGCACGGAGACAGCAAATGACCTTCAACGCCATTGATCTGACGATTATCGGCCCGGCGCTGGTCGCTGGAATTCTGGTACTCGCGACCCATGTTCCGATGGGTCGCGAGGTGCTGAATCGCGGCATCATTTTCATCGACCTTGCGATTGCACAAGTTGCCGGCATGGGCGTGATCGCAGCCGACACGTTTCATCTTGGCAGCAGCCAGGGCTGGACCGCGCAGATCGCTGCCGTGGTGGCTGCCCTGATCGGCGCCTTGTTGCTGACCTGGACTGAAAAGAAATTCCCCGCCATCCAGGAAGCGCTGATTGGTGGACTGTTCGCCCTGGCGGCGACCGGCAGCATTCTGCTGCTCGCCAACAATCCGCAGGGCGGCGAGCATCTCAAGGATCTGCTGGTCGGACAGATCCTGTGGGTGAGCTTTGCCAGTCTGATACCGGTGGCCGTGCTCTACGCGCTGGTATTGGCTGTCTGGTTCGGTCTGCGCCGTCGCATTGGCCGAATCGGCTTTTATGTGCTGTTTGCGCTTACCGTCACGGCATCAGTGCAGCTGGTGGGGGTGTACCTGGTGTTCGCCAGCCTGATCATGCCGGCGCTCGCAACCAAGAGCATGCGCCTGAAATGGGGGTTGGCTACGGCCTTTATGCTGGGTGTGGCGGGCTATGCGGTTGGCCTGGTGTTGTCCACGGTGTTCGATTTACCGAGCGGGGCGCTGATTGTGTGGTGCCTGGCGGTGTTGGCCATTATGATGGGCAGCATGCGCCATTTCCTGCCGGAAAACCTGTTTGAAGCTCGCACCTGAACGGCTGCCGGATCAGCTCAAAACCCGTCTGGCGCCGGTTTATCTGATTACCGGTGACGAGCCCCTGCAGCTCGACGAGGCCGCGGACGCGGTGCGTGCCGCGGCGCGCGCCCAGGGCTTCAGCGAACGCGAAATATTCGAAGCCGAACGCGGCTTCGACTGGAATCTGCTCAGAAACGCCAGCGCCAACCTGTCGCTGTTTGCCTCGCGCCGGGTGCTGGATGTGCGTCTCGGCAACACCAAACCTGCCGAGGGCGGCGCCGAGGCACTCACGGCGTATGCCGCCGATCCTGCCCCCGATACGCTGCTGCTGGTGACGTGCGGCAAGCTGGAGCGGGGCGGTGGCGCCT
>DASUXE010000134.1:0-3175 GCA_036378075.1 Gammaproteobacteria bacterium | reverse complement strand
CTTCAGAATTATGGCGCGCGGTTTCCGGAATTCCTCGCGCAACTGCCGGAAGCCGTCTCGCTGACGTATCTCGCCGACGTCGCGCGTCTGGAATGGGCGCGTCAGGAAAGCCTGCTTGCAGCCGACGCGATGCCACTCGATCCTGCCCGGCTCCTCGACGTAGCCGAAGACCGGCAGCACGCACTGCAACTGCAGTTGCATCCCAGTCTGCGGCTGGTGGATTCCGTGCATCCCATTCTCGATATCTGGCTGTTCTGCCAGGACCCGGACGGGAAGCGCCTGAATCTGGAAGCCAACGGCCAATGCGTGATGCTGTGGCGCAGTGACAGCCAGATCGCAATGCGTGCGATTGGGGCGGGCTTGCGCGTGCTGTTGCACTCGATGCAGATGGGTACCCGCCTGATCGCCGCACACGATGCCGCAATCGCGGCCGACGCGGATTTTGATCTTGATGCCACGTTGCAGGGACTGTTTGCCGACGGGCTGATTACCGGTTACGACTTCTGAACAAGAACGATTACTCAAGGGAGACTTCATCATGTTGAAACGTGGCTGTGAGTTGTACAGCAAAACCGTGCGCGGGCTGACCTGGGCGACCCCCATCAGTCTGTTGTCGTTCCGCCTGTGGGTGGCGATGGATTTCTGGAATGCCGGGCTGGTGAAAATCAGCGACATGCAGGGCACCATCGGCCTGTTTCAAAGCACCTATCATGTCCCGTTGCTGCCGCCGGTGGTCGCCGCCTATCTCGGCACCGCGGTGGAACTGATCCTGCCCTGGTTCCTCGGTCTCGGCCTGGCCGGGCGTGTGACGGCCGCAGTGCTGTTTGTCTATAACATCATCGCGGTGATTTCATACCCGGATCTGTGGCCGGATGGCCTGCTCAAGGATTTCTGGAACGGCGGCTTCCTGGATCACAAGACCTGGGGACTCATGCTGCTGGCTATCGTGCTGTTCGGACCTGGCAAGCTGTCGCTCGATCATGTCCTCGAACGCTGGGTATTGCCGCGATTCGGCTGCAAAACCTGCTAATTGCCATACACCGGCTGCTCGCAACGCGGGCGGCCGGCGGCCTCAATTAGGTGAATGGCGGCAGGTACGCTATACTGCCGCCCGAGTTTGGCGTGACGCGATCCGGTCTGTCGTCCTGCAAACCATCGCGGCCTACCTTTTTAGTGTATTCCCCGATCCTTAACTAAATAATCAACTGCCTGGACCGGCATGACGCGTACGCGCGTCAGCAGGCGGCTCCAGGAGAAATCATGTCATTTTCATCGCTCGGCCTGTCGGCCGAATTGCTGCGTGCTGTGTCCGATCAGGGCTATACCGAAGCAACCCCTATTCAGGCCAAGGCCATCCCCGTGGTGCTCGCGGGTCGCGACCTGCTCGCCGCAGCCCAGACCGGCACCGGCAAGACCGCCGGTTTCACCCTGCCCTTGCTGCATCATCTGCAAACGCGCAAAACCGATCCGGCACGCCGTAAACCCATCCGCGCGCTGGTGCTGACCCCGACCCGTGAACTGGCCGCCCAGGTCGCCGACAGCGTGCAGACCTACGGCAAATATCTGCGCTTCAACACCGCGGTCATCTTCGGCGGCGTGAACATCACCCCGCAGATCGAGAAGCTGCGTCGCGGTGTGGACATCGTGGTCGCAACGCCCGGCCGGTTACTGGATCACGTGCAGCAACGCACCATTGATCTGTCGCAGATCGAGATTCTGGTACTTGACGAAGCTGACCGCATGCTGGACATGGGTTTTATCCGCGACATTCGCCGGATCCTGAGTCTGCTACCGCGCGCGCGCCAGAACCTGCTGTTCTCGGCCACGTTCTCCGAAGACATCCGCGCACTCGCGTCGGGCCTGCTCAAGGAACCCGAGACCATTGATGTGGCGCCGCGCAACAGCACGGTCGAACGCATCAGTCAACGCGTGTATCAGGTCGAAAAGAACCAGAAGCGCGCACTGCTGTCCTGGCTGATCGGC
The DNA here is from genome assembly GCA_036378075.1 of Gammaproteobacteria bacterium. GTDB lineage: Bacteria > Pseudomonadota > Gammaproteobacteria > Natronospirales > REEB76 > DASSKW01. Next base: position 1,192 of record DASUXE010000134.1, on the reverse strand, counting down.
TCAGGCAACTGGCAGCAGGTGCTGATCTTCACGCGTACCAAGCACGGTGCCAACCGGTTATGCGACCAGTTGCAGATGGACGGCATTACCGCCGATGCGATCCACGGCAACAAGAGTCAGGCCGCCCGGACCCGCGCACTCGCAAATTTCAAGCAGGGCAAGACCCGCGCGCTGGTTGCAACCGACATCGCCGCCCGCGGCATTGATATCGATCTGCTGCCGCACGTGGTGAACTACGAACTGCCCAACGTGCCGGAAGATTATGTGCACCGCATCGGCCGCACCGGCCGTGCCGGCAGCGACGGCGAAGCCATTTCGCTGGTGTCCGGTGAAGAGCGTTCGCTGTTGCGCGACATCGAACGGCTGCTCAAGCAGACCCTGCCCCGTGCACAGGCGGAAGGCTTTACCCCCGCCGCGCATCATCTGGCGGAAGCCAGCGAACGGCCTGCCCGCAATCCGCACCCGCCGCGCCAAGCGCGTCCGAAGTCCGGTGGCGGCCGTCACCATCACTCACACGGCAATCATCGCAGCCGCCGCAGTCGCAGCGGTGCACCACGGAGTGCAGACAGCTAAACACCCCGTCCACGCAGCAAGAGGAGACCTTCAGGCATGAAGAAAATGTTTATCGGCAGCCTGCCACCCGACGCCACCGAAGATGAAGTTCGTGGCATGTTTGAACAACATGGCAAGGTCTTTTCGCTCGAGCTTGCACGCGACGTCTTCAAAGGCACCTGCAAGGGATTCGGGTTCGTGGAAATGGAAGGTCACGAAGCGCGCGCAGCTATGACGGCACTCAACGGCCACTCGTTGCGCGGTCAGATGCTGAAGGTAAACGAAGAAAAACCCCGCAACGGGCGGGGGCGTGGACGGCGTTAAATTTTAATCTTGTATATAATTCAGCCACCCTCACGGTGGCTGAATTTTTTTAAGCTCTTGTTCTGCTTCTAAAATGACCGCTACCAACCCTAAGCGGTCCCTCGACTTGCGACACGATTTATTCTATCTCCGTGTCTACCAAAGGGGGATTAGTCCATATTTACTATCAACCGAGTGACTACGAAACCGGCGGCACTTCAATAGCCATTCGAATTCAAGAGTCCCAATCCTTCAACGAACGCCTTAGGAGATCCACACTCCGGCTCATCCCTAAGTATGTATTTATCAGCACCTACCAAATCGGAAGCTATAGAAC
>DASUXE010000133.1:0-3051 GCA_036378075.1 Gammaproteobacteria bacterium | reverse complement strand
AGCACTTCGCCGGGGCGCTCCGCACGCCCGGCGCGACCGGCCACCTGCATCACCAGCTGGGCCATGCGTTCGCTGGCGCGAAAATCCACCCCGAACAGCCCCTGATCCGCGTCCAGAATGCCGACCAGCGTAACGTTCGGGAAATCATGGCCTTTCGCCAGCATCTGGGTGCCCACCATGATGCGGTAAGTGCCCTGATGTACCCCATCCAGCAAGGTTTCCATGGCGCCTTTGCGCCGGGTGGTATCGCGGTCGATCCGCACCACCCCCGCGTCAGGGAACAACCGTGTCAGCGCGGCCTCGATGCGTTGCGTGCCCTGACCAAAGAAATCGAAATCCGCCGCGCCACATTGTTCGCATTTGGGCGGCAATCCGCGTTCCGCGCCGCAATGATGGCATTGCAGCCGCTGGCTGCCATGCAGGGTCATGCGCGCATCGCAGCGCTTGCAGCCGACCACGTGACCGCAGGCGTGACACATCAGGGTCGGTGCATAGCCACGCCGGTTGAGAAACAGCAGTATCTGACCCTCCGCGTCGAGATGACGGCGGATGGCATCCAGCAACAGGTCGGACAAGCCCTCATCCAGCCAGCGGCTGCGCACATCCAGCAGTCGCAGACTGGGGTGGCGCGCGCTGCCGGCACGCTCCGGCAATACGAGTTGCCGGTAACGCTTGTGCTTGACGTTGTAAACGGATTCAAGTGACGGCGTGGCGGAACCCAGCAGCACGGGGATGCCACTGCGCTGCGCTCTCACCACCGCCACATCACGGGCCGAGTAGCGGAAACCTTCCTGCTGCTTGAAGGAGGCATCGTGTTCTTCATCGACGACGATGATGCCGGGCTGTTGCAAGGGCACGAATACCGCCGAGCGCGTGCCGATCACCACGCGTGCCCGGTCATCGCGTGCTGCCAGCCAGGTTTGCAGACGTTCGGTGTCGCTCAAGCCGGAATGAAACGCTGCCACGGTGCCGAAGCGGGTGCGGAAACGCGACAGCAACTGCGGCGTGAGACCGATTTCCGGAACCAGCACCAACGCCTGTTTGCCGGCGCGCAGCGCCGCGGCAATGATCTCCAGATACACCTCGGTCTTGCCGCTGCCGGTGACGCCGTTGAGCAGAAAGGGCTGAAAACTGCCGGCTGCCGCGATCACCTCCGTAACGGCACTGTTCTGGGCCGGATTCAGCTCAACTGCGGAAGCGGCCGGCTGGGCGTTGTTTCCCGCCGCGCATTCGCTATGCGCCTTTTCCACCCAGCCGCGTTTGATCAGGCTGCGCATGGCAGCAGCCCAGCGTGTCGAGAGGGTATCCAGCCGTTCTGTATCGCAGCCGGCGGGGTGTTCGCGGAGCATCGCCAGCAATGCCGCCTGTCGCGGCGCGCGTTTCAATGCCGCTGAATCAGCCTGCAGGCCGGTCGAAGTCAGGCGCCAGATCACCAAGCCGGCCGCCTGCGCCGGTTTGCCCTGGCGCAGCGCGACCGGCAGCAAGGCTTGCATTACTTCTCCGATCGGGTGGCGGTAGTACTCCGCGGCCCAGCGAGCCAGGGCCAGCATGTCTTCCGGAATCACCGGCGCAGTGTCCAGCACCCCGCGCACACGCTTGAGTTTCGAGGCAGGGACTTCAGTGTGGGACGGCGTGGCGAGCAGGATGCCGACCACGTCGCGGCCTCCGAAGGGCACCCGCACGCGTACACCCGGCGCCAGTGCGGTGACGTCGATATCCGCAGTGGGCAGGTAATCGAAGTGGCCGTAAAGCGGTGAAGGCACCGCCACACGCAAGTAGAAGCCCGGATTCACAGCGGCTACCCGACGTTATCCACATATTCTGTGGATAAGTTTGTGGATGCTTTGCCAGCCAGCGCATTTAACTGCGGATTTCGAGGTGTTTGTGTCAATTTGGTTAAATTTTGCACGGTAAAATAACAAATAAAATCAATGAATTGCGATTTCGATCAATTACTTGCGACGTTTCTGGCGACGTGATTCGGCCGCATCTTTTCGCCGGTGCATAACCTTCGCTGGGAGGCCGGTCCGCATGATACCCTTTCGCGCCTGCGGCACTGCTCCGACAAGCCTTGCCACACACCAAATCCGGGGATATTCGGTCTGGATACAAGCGCCCGATTGAACACTTTTTTTGCCGGTATCGAGCGCCGCGCGTTCCGTATCGCCCAGATGACCTTGCGGGATACCGAGGATGCGCTGGATGCGGTGCAGGAGGCCATGCTGCAGCTGGCCCGGCGTTATGCACAGCGGCCCGAGGAAGAATGGCCCCCGCTGTTTTACCGCATCCTGCAAAGCCGGGTACGCGACTGTCAGCGCCGCCGCATGGTACGCAACCGGGTCATGAGCTTTTTCGGCGGACAGCGCGACGAGGAGGGCGACCTGCCCGACCCCATCGAAGCGGCAGCCGATTTGCATGCAGTCGATCCGTCCGAGCAGGTGGCGCAGGGCGCCGCGATGGATGCCCTCGAAACGGCTCTGGAATCGCTCCCCGCACGTCAACGGGAAGCCTTCCTGCTGCGTATATTGGAGGGGTTGGATGTTGCAGACACCGCCCGTGCCATGGGCTGCTCGGAAGGCAGCGTCAAGACGCATCTTTCCCGCGCGGTACACAGTTTGCGGGAAACGTTGAAGGAGCATTGGTCATGAACAACAGCGCGGATTACGACAGCGGGCTCCTGGAACGCGTACGCAGCGCTTACGCAGAGAGCCTGTCGTCATTGGACGAGAAGGTGGTGGCGCGGCTGCGTGCCGCGCGCCAGCGTGCGTTGGCCGAGGCTAACCGGCATCAGCCGGTATGGCGCACACGGCCGTGGGCGTTGCCGGCCGGGGTCACCGCGCTGGTGCTGGCGCTGGTTATCGGCGGCACGCTGTTGTGGTCTCAGAACGAACCCGCCAATGTTCCGTTTGCCGCGGCCAACAACAACGACATGGCCATTGTGCTGTCGAACGACAATCTCGACATGTATGCGGATATGGACTTCTACAGCTGGTTGCAGGCACAACAACAGCAACAACCTGGCCAGGAACAATCAGGAAACGATGACAATGG
>DASUXE010000132.1:0-2264 GCA_036378075.1 Gammaproteobacteria bacterium | reverse complement strand
TGTTTCAGGAGCCCGCACCCGCATGAATGCAACCACCCACAAGACCGATGTGCTGGCACTCTGGGCCGCCGCACTCACGCTGATCGTCTGGTCGTCGTCGTATGCGGCGATCGCCTATGGTTTGCAGGCCTTCGCACCGGGCGAGCTGATCCTGTTGCGGTTCCTGATGGCGTCGCTGTGTTTTGCGGTGCCGGTAGTGCTCGGGCTGGTCAAATTGCCGCCGCGCCGGGACTGGCCGGCCGTGGTGGTGTTGGCACTCATCGGCAATGTCGGTTATCAATTGAATCTCTGCTATTCCATGACGCGGATTTCACCCGGCGCGGCGGCGGTGGTAATCGGTCTGGTGCCGGGGCTGACGTCGGTGTTTGCGCTGTTGCGCCTGCATGAAACCTTGAGCAAACGTGCCATTGTCGGATTGCTGATCGCATTCGCCGGGACCTTGCTGGTGACGGTGGGGCGCGGGCACGACATCCGCTTCGAACCGATCGCCTTTCTGGCCTTCGTCGCGGTGTTGTGCAGCAGCTCCTACTTCGTGTGGCAGAAGCCGCTGCTGACGCGTACCAGTCCGCTGGGGTTCACGGCGGCGAGCATGTTTGTCGCGACCATCGCCATGCTGCCATTCGGCTGGCACCTGCCGGAAAAAATCCTGACCGTACCGCATGCACAACTGCTGGACGTGCTGTATCTGGCGCTGGTGCCAACCGTGATCGGTTTTCTGAGCTGGTCGTTTGCCCTGTCGCGCGCACCGGCTTCGCGGGTATCCAGTTTCCTGTATCTGCAGCCGGTGGGCGCCTTTGTGATCGCGTGGCTGTGGCTGGGTCAGATCCCGACCTGGATTACGCTGACCGGCGGCGCGCTTGCCATCGGTGGTGTGATTCTGACCACGATGCGCGGCAACGGCTTGAAGTTGCCGGGCTTTGGACGCGCGCCCGCCAAAGCCTGTGACACCGGTACGCTCTGAGCCGCAGGGTTTACCGCGTGACGGGGCAGGGGCATAGTGGCCTCCGGGCGGATTACCCCGAGGTGACATCATGTTGCGGTTTCGAATCCCGTTCCTGCTTCTGTTGCTGATGCTCACAGGCAGCGTTGCGCACGCCGCCGACAAGCCCGCGTTCTTTACCCTGCATCGTGTCGGCGACGGCGTGTGGGCCGCGATCTCGCTGCCCGGCAGCCATGCCGGCGGCAACTCCGGATTCGTTATCGGCACGGACGGCGTGCTTGTGGTGGACAGTTTCGAGGAACCCGCGGCGGCGCAGGCGTTGCTGAACGTCATCCACCAGAAGACCCCATTGCCGGTGCGCTACGTGATCAACACGCATTACCACCTGGATCACGTAGCGGGCAACGGCGTATACCAGAAGGCCGGTGCCGTGATCATGGCGCAGCGCAACGTGCGCGCCTGGGAACGTACGGAAAACCTTAAATTCTTTGGCGACAAGATCACACCGCAGCAGAAAAAGAGGGTCGAATCATATGTGTTGCCTGATGTGGTTTACCGGAATGGTATCGAACTCTATCTCGGGCAGCGTAAAGTCGTTGTGCGGGTGCTCCCGGGTCACACCGGCGGCGATTCCATCGTCTATGTGTCGGATGCCAATGTGGTCTTTACCGGTGATCTGTTCTGGAATCACTGCCTGCCGAACCTGATCGATGCCGATACCAAGGCGCAGATCGCCAGCAATGACACCTTTCTCAAGGATTACCCAACGGCCACGTTCATACCGGGGCACGGCGAGGTCGGCAAGGCGGACGATGTGCGCGCGTTCCGCGATTATCTCGTGACCTTGCGCAAGGACATCGTCGCCGCGCACAAAATCGGCGAACACGGCCCGATGCTGCAGGCCAATGTGCTGCGGCAGCTAAAGCAAACCTACGGCAGCTGGAATTATTTCGACTATTTCGCCCGCAAGAATATCGCGCAGACTGTCGCCGAACTGGCTGGAACCAAGCAGGTCCCGATTCCGCCGCCGTGAGTTTTCGCTATCAGCGCTTTTCGAAACGATCTGCGAACCAGTTGTACAGCCAGGCGAAAATCAGACCGCCGACGAAACCATCGGCAAACGCCCACAGCAGTCCGATCACGCTGCCCAGCGGGGTGATGGCGAAGCCGCGATAGAGCTGCCCGAGCATACCGGCGTCGGCATGCTGTCCGTCGAATAGCATGATCCACCAGGCGAAACAGAAGACCCCGAATCCCCACCACAGCCCGCAGGTCAAGGCGAGCGCTTTGACATTGAAACGCATGGGCAAATCTCCCCGTTGAT
>DASUXE010000131.1:0-10385 GCA_036378075.1 Gammaproteobacteria bacterium | reverse complement strand
ATCAACGTTGTGTCCCAGCGAGCGTGCCCGGCGGCAAACAACAGAATCACCGTCGATCCCATGTTGAACCGTCCGAGTTCCGCGCCTTTGTCCAGCGCGATTTTCCGGTCTTCGTAGTGCCAGTTGCGTATCACGCGTCCGCGTGGTGGTGTGACTTCTCCGGCCCACACGGTTTCGATACTGCCGACGTTCAGTGCCCCGACCATGATCACCGCCATCGGCCCTGCCATGGTGTCGAAAATTGCTGCGACGCGTTCGTTGCGTGCAAACAGGCGCGGCACCGCACGCGTGGTCGGCGGATTGACGCTGAACAGACGCCCGGGAATATGGATCATCTGCCTCAGCGTGCCGGCCAGCGGCATGTGGATACGATGGTAATCACGCGGCGAAAGATACAGTGTGGTGAACGTACCGTTGTTGAATTGCGCGGCCAGTTCGGCATTGTTGCCGAGCAGTTCGGTGGCGGTGAATGACTGGCCCTTGGCCTGGAAAATGCGGCCTTCTGCAATCACCCCGGCCTGACTCACGGTACCGTCTACCGGGCAGGCAACCGCATCGGATTCATTTGCCAGCGGACGCGCGCCGTCACGCAAAGCACGGGTAAAGAACGCGTTGAAACTTGCATAGGCGTCCGGATCGGGTTGCGCCGCTTCACTCATGTCGACACCGAAGCGGTGAATGAATCTGCGCGTGATCCAGTTCTTGAACGCAGGCTGCCGCACGCGCGTGAGCCAGTGTACTGCGCGTGAAATCGCGTGCTGCGGCAATGGATATTGCAGGGCCGCCTTGAGCCGGTCCGCGGATGAGGCTCCGTTCAGCTGATTCATGTCGATGCGCTACTTGCCGGGTGATACGCGTCGTACTGAAGCCAGCAGCGTCAGTACCGAGCCATCGGAGAATTTGAAAGTCAGGGTCACCATGTCGCCGTCAAACAGCCGTTTGTGTGGTTGCCTGAGTCGCAGATGATCGCCATCCTGATTCAGCACCACCGGTTTTCCGGGCGGCAGGGTGACAGTTTTGACCGCCGGACCTTCCGCCTGGCCGATGGTGACGGAACCGAAATCCGGACTGGAGATGCTGACGATTTCGAGCGGTTTGCCGGTGAGGTTTTCCAGCGTCATGAAGCCGGACAGGGATTGTACGCCGGCGGGTGCGGTGCGAATCCAGACATGGCTGGCACTGACCGCAGGCCCGTCACCGAACGCGAGGCTGCCGAACAGCAGCAGACAGGCTGAGATGAGTGTGCGGTATTTCACGGTTGGGCACCCTGAATCTTGATAATGAAACGGTAATCGTCCGCCATCCGTGAAGCGATCAGCGGCGGTGTATACAAGGCAACTTCCCTGACTTGCGGATCGACCACCATGATCGAGTTCGAATGGTTCACCGTGTAGCCGGTTGACTGGTCGGGTGGGGTATAGGAGAAATCCGCGCCCAGCGCCTTGGCAAGAATCCTGAGCTGGTCCACCGAACCGGTGGCTGCCGAGAAATCGACGTCGAAATACTTCACGTAGTCACGGAGCCCGGTCAGGCTGTCACGTTTCGGATCCACCGAAATGAAATAAACCTGCGGCCGCTGTGCAGGCGGCAGTCCCTTGAGCGCCGCCGCCATTTTGGTCAGATCCGCCAGCGTGGCCGGGCAAACATCCTTGCAATGCGTATAGCCGAAATACAACAGGCTCCAGTGACCGGATAACGCGTCCCGGGTAAACGGCTTGCCGTCATCGAGCTGCAGCTTGAATGCCGGGAGCAGCCTGCCGGGTCTGAGCAGCACGATGGTGGTGGTCTGTCCGGCGGGTGCGACGGAAGGCCGGTGTTTCAGGTTCAGGTAACCGGCCAGCCCTCCAACGACGAGCGCAAACGTGGCGATGCCGATATAGGGCAGATAGGGTTTGATTCGCATGCCGCGATTATGCCACGCGGGCCAGAGCGGCAGCTATTTCGTTTATGATACCTGCGCCTTATATATAGACAGGATCGCGCAGGTGGAACGTTTCGAGGATATCCAGGGCAGTCTCCGGACGCTGGCCGATTTCGTGCGCTGGGGGGCGAGTGCCTTCAACCGCGCCGGACTCAGCTTCGCACACGGCACCTCCAGCGCCGTCGATGAAGCGCTCAATCTGGTGCTGCATGCCGTTGGCCTGAATCACGATATTCCAGACTGGTTGCTGGCAGGACGTCTGACACAAACCGAACAACGGGCGGTTTACGACTTGCTGCGGCGGCGGGTGGACGAACGCAAACCGTATGCGTACATCACCAACCACGCGCGCTTTGCCGGGCTCGATTTCTACGTGGACGAGCGGGTGCTGGTGCCGAGATCGCCGATCGCCGAACTTGTCGAACAGGGTTTCGCGCCGTGGATCGAACCGGAGCAGGTGACGCGGGTGCTGGATTTGTGCACCGGGAGCGGCTGCATCGCGATCGCTTGTGCGCACGCCTTCCCGGACGCTGAAGTGGACGCCACTGATATTTCCAGCGATGCACTGGCGGTTGCCGCCATCAACGTCGAACGTTTGCACGTTTCGCATCAGGTCAGCCTGCAGCGCGCGGATCTGTTTGAAGGACTTGCCCCGAAACGTTACGACATCATCGTCAGCAATCCGCCTTATGTGGACGCCGAGGACATGGCCTCGCTGACGGATGAGCATCGTCATGAACCGGCGCTGGGTCTGGCAGCCGGCGACGATGGGCTCGATATCGTGCATCGCATTCTGGCGTCCGCCTCGGATTATCTCGCGCCGCACGGCATTCTGGTGGTCGAAGTCGGCAACAGCCGCTGGGCGCTGGAGGAGGCCTATCCGGATGTACTGTTCACGTGGCTCGAATTCCAGCGCGGCCAGGCCGAAGTGTTCCTGTTGCGCGCCGATCAGTTGACCGCGGTCGCGCATGGTCGTGAACAGGTGTCGCGTGGCCGGTAACCGCTTCGGCAGTCTGTTCACGGTTACCACGTTTGGCGAATCACACGGTCCGGCGCTGGGTTGCATCGTGGACGGTTGTCCGCCCGGCATGTTGTTGAGCGAAGCCGATATTCAACAGGACGTGGAACGGCGGCGTTCGGGAAAATCGCGTCATACCTCGCAGCGGCGCGAAGCTGACTCGGTGCGCATCCTGTCCGGCGTGTTCGAAGGCCGCACCACTGGCACGCCGATCGGGCTGCTGGTTGAGAACAGCGATCAGCGGCCGAAAGACTACGAAGCCATCAAGGACAAGTTTCGTCCCGGCCACGCTGATTACACCTACCTGATGAAATACGGTTTGCGCGACTATCGCGGCGGTGGCCGTGCCTCGGCGCGCGAAACCGTGATGCGTGTGGCCGCGGGCGCGATTGCCCGCAAGTATCTTCGCGAACGCTATGGGGTGACGATTCAAGGCTGGCTCGCACAGTTGGGGCCGTTATCCCTGGCTGCCGAGAATCTGGCAGCGGTGGACGATAACCCGTTTTTTTGCGCGGAACCGGCACGGGTTCCGGAACTTGAAGAATACATGGATACGTTGCGCAAACAGGGCGATTCCATTGGTGCGCGCGTCAATGTGATTGCGCGCGGCGTGCCACCCGGATGGGGCGAGCCGGTTGCCGACAAACTGGATGCGGACATCGCCTACGCGATGATGGGTATCAACGCGGTGAAAGGCGTCGAGATCGGTGCCGGATTCAATTCGGTCACGCAACGTGGCAGCGAACATCGCGATGAAATCACGCCGGACGGATTTCTGTCCAACAACGCCGGCGGAATTCTCGGGGGCATTTCCAGCGGGCAGGACATTCTGGTGAGCCTCGCCGTCAAACCGACTTCCAGTATTCGTCTTGCCGGCAAGACTATTGATATTCACGGCCGGCCTGCCGAGATCAGCGTGCACGGCCGGCACGATCCCTGTGTCGGAATCCGCGCCACACCGATCGCCGAAGCGATGCTTGCGCTGGTGTTGATGGATCATGCCTTGCGCCAGCGCGCCCAGAACGCCGATGTCGATACGTCAAATGCGTTAAAATAGGCGTTTATGCGATTTCGGGGTGGATGTGAAAACAGTTGATGTGGCCGTATTGGGTGCGACCGGCGCGGTAGGCACCGCGATGCTTGAGATTCTGGAACAACGCAAGTTCCCGGCTGCGACCGTTTATGCGCTCGCCAGCGAGCGTTCGGCGGGCAAGCGTGTTTCATATGGCAAACGTGAGCTGGTGGTGCAGGACGTCGCCGGTTTCGATTTCGGCAAGGTTCAGATCGGATTGTTTTCCGCGGGTTCCAAGGCGTCGGCGCTGTATGCGCCCAGGGCCGCTGCGGCCGGTTGCATCGTGGTGGATAACACTTCGCAATATCGCTATCAGCACGACATCCCACTGGTGGTTGCGGAAGTGAATCCCGAAGCGCTGGCGCAATGCCGTACGCACGGGATCGTTGCCAATCCGAATTGTTCAACCATGCAGATGCTGGTGGCGCTGAAACCGATTCACGATGCCGTGGGTATCGAGCGTATTAACGTGGCGACGTATCAGGCAGTCTCCGGCGCCGGCCAGCAGGCAATCGAAGAGCTGGCGCAGCAAACTGCATTGTTGCTGAATGGCAGACCGCTGGAACCGAAGGCTGGCAGCAAGTTCGCCAAACAGATGGCGTTCAATGTGCTGCCGCATATAGACGAGTTTCAGGACAACGGCTACACGCGCGAGGAAATGAAGCTGGTGTGGGAAACACGCAAGATCCTCGGTGATGACAGCATTCAGGTGAATGCGACGGCAGTGCGAGTGCCAGTGTTCTACGGACATTCCGAAGCCGTGCATCTCGAGACCCGCAACAAGATCACCGCCGATGAGGCGCGTGCCCTGCTGATGAAAGCTCCCGGCGTGACGGTCATGGACGAGCGGCGACCCGGCGGCTATCCCACGCCGGTCACCGAAGCCGCGGGGCAGGACCCGGTGTTCGTGGGGCGGATCCGCGAGGATATCTCCCACCCCCGCGGGCTGGATCTGTGGGTGGTCTCGGACAACATTCGAAAGGGGGCTGCGCTGAACAGCGTCCAGCTGGCCGAGTTATTGGTGAAAAGCTATTTATAAGCTATAGTTAGCCCAATCTTGTAAAGAGCCTTCTGAGCTAAACGGCGGCTATATCACGTCCCCGAACCCTGCCGGGGACAGGGCAGTCTGGGAGAGACCATGAGCAAGAAGCTGGCGTTTTTATTGGCGTTCGCGGCGGTATTGGTACCGTTCGTGGCGAACGCGCTTGGCCTCGGTGAAATAAAACTCAATTCCGCACTGAATCAGAACCTGAGTGCCGACATCCAGATTGTCGGTGCCGCCAGCGATGAACTCGATAGCCTGCAGGTCAAGCTCGCCAGTCCGGCCCAATTCCAGCAGGCCGGGCTCGATTATCCCGCGGTATTGGCCAAGCTCCAGTTCCAGGTGGTCCGCAAATCCGACGGCACCGCCTATCTCCATGTGACCAGCCCGGGACCGATCCGGGAGCCGTTTCTGGATTTCCTGATCGATGCGACCTGGGACAACGGCGAGTTGCTGCGCGAATACACCGTATTGCTGAATCCGCCGAATTTCGAGACGGCCACCAAGGCCGCGCCAGCGCCTGCCAAGCCGGCGATGCCCGCGCCATCGCCCACTGCGGCGTTGGTGGCTCCTGAAGCCCCCAAGCCGAGCGCGCCCGCCAAGCCTGCGCCGGTAGCCGTAGCACCTGCCCCGGCAGAGACCACACCGATGCCGGCCCAGCCGGCGCCGACACCTGCGCCCACGCCGATCGTCCCGTCTCCAGCGGCAGCGGCACCGGGTTCCAACTATGGTCCGATCCACCGCGGCGAAACGCTCTCCGAGATCGCCGGCAAGCTGCGTCCGTCGGATGTCACGCTTAATCAGATGATGATCGCCATCTACCGGGCCAACCCGGAAGTCTTCATGCACAACATCAATCGCATGAAGGCCGGCTATGTCATGCGGGTGCCGAGCCTGAGCGACATTCAAGCCATCACGGTGAGCGAGGCCAACAGCGAAGTTCGGACCCAGATACAGGAATGGCGCACCAGCCGCGGTCTGACCACCAGCAAACCCGAAAAGCCGGAAAGCGCCGCGAGTGCAGCGCCGGCATTGCAGCTGGTTGCTCCCAGCTCTGCCGCCGAAGCAGCCGAAAACCAGGTTCCCGGTGCCGGTGAAAGCGGCAAGGGTACAGCGATTGAGAGCAAGCCGGGCGCAAGCACGGAAACCACTCAAACTGCGCCGCCGCCGCTCCCGACACCCGCGCCCGCCGCTGTAACGGCGACGCAGGCACCGGTGACGGTGAAGAGCAGCGGTCTTTCCGCTGTTCAGAGCCAGGCCAGCCAGCTCAACCAGAAGCCTGAAAACAAAGGCCTGCCATTGCCGGCAGAAAAGCCGCCGGTCGCCAAACCGCTGACTCCGGCCAAACCGGTTATCAAACCGGTGACACAATCGGCAGCATCGGGAGGCATTGTCGACACGTTGCTGGGTGCCTTGAGCAACCTGTATGTGTTGATTGCTATCGCGGTGGTGGTGATTCTGGTGCTGGTCGGCGTGGTGATGAAAAAGCGTCGCGGCGGGGCCACTGCCAAACCCAAATCACTCAAACCGGGCCGCATCTCCGGCGCCGACTGGCTGGAGCAGGAACAGGTCGGCGCGGACGATTTGACCGTTGCCGTTACCACGCGCACCAAGACCAAGCAGGCCAAGAGCAAGGGCAAAGCCGCTGCCGAGCCGACACCGGAACCGGTTATGGATCATGCGGCTGACGCTGATGCCAGCGACAAGACCGTGATGGTCCCACCGCCGCCCTCAGCAGGCGAGACCATGGTTAGCGGTGCAGCGTCTGTCAAACTCGACGATTCGGATCCGGTTGCCGAAGCCGATTTTCACATGGCCTATGGTCTCTATGATCAGGCCTCTGATGTGTTGAAGAAGGCATTGAGCCAGGATCCAGGCCGGCGCGACGTCAAGATGAAGTTGCTGGAGGTGTATTTCACGGCCGGCGACGCCGCGAATTTTGTTAATGTTGCGCGCGGTTTGCGCAACGACATGGGCGGGTCTTCCGACAAGGACTGGGAGAATGTCGCGATCATGGGACGACAGGTGGCGCCCAATGAACCGATGTTCGTTGCTACCGGCACCGCGAGTGGCGTGGGGACCAGCAGCAGTGTGGATATTGCGCTGGACAGTGGCGGCACCGACACCATGGTCAGCGATCTCGATCCGCTGGCTGGTGCGTTTGGCGAAGCTCATGCCGATACATTGCATTCCGGCACTGCCATATTGAGCGGCCCGGCGCTGGGATCCGAATCGCCATCCCAACCCGTGGCCGAAACACCGGCTGTCGACAACAGCCTGGAGTTTTCATTGCCGGATCTCGAGCCGGCAGCACCCGCGCCGCAGCCGCCTGCCGCCGGGGCCGGCGATGGTCTTGAATTCGATCTGGGTGATCTCAATATCGAGCCAACGCCGAGTAACAAGCCCGCGCCGAGTATTGAAGACTCGGTCGTTTCAACCGATTTCGGAACCGACTCGCAGGTGGAGTTCGACAAGGCGTTGAAGGAACTCTCGGATTTCGTCAACACCAATGTCCCGCCACAGGAAGAGGAAGCGCCAGCCGACGGCGGTTTGGGTGCAGGATTGTCGCTTGATGGCGAGATGCCCTCGATGGCGGCGTCAGCGGCCCCAGCCGAAGATGCGGGTGCCAACAGCCTAAGTGAAGTCGGAACCAAACTGGATCTCGCGCGTGCCTATATAGACATGGGCGATCCGGACGGCGCCAAGAGTATCCTTGACGAAGTCATGGACGAAGGCACCGCGCAGCAGAAGCAGGAAGCACAGGAACTGATGAAACATCTGGGTTGACGTTCTGCGCGTATCTGCGGCGCCGAGCGATGGCCGTTTGCGCTTGCGGCGTTAATGGCCAGCGTTGCCGGGAATCATAAAGTCCGAATCTTCAGAAGCGCCCATGCCGCGTTTTGCTTTAGGCGTTGAATACGATGGCACTGCCTTCATGGGTTGGCAGCGGCAACCTCTTGCTGCACGAACGGTGCAGGGCTGCGTCGAAGATGCGCTATCCACAGTCGCCAATCATCCTGTACAGGTTATTTGTGCCGGACGCACCGACTCCGGCGTGCATGCTATCGGGCAGGTGGTGCATTTCGACACCGACGCGGTACGCGACATGCGTGCCTGGTTGCTGGGTCTGAATGCCAATCTGCCGGCCGACATTGCTGTCAATTGGGTGAAACCGGTCAGCGACGAATTTCACGCCCGCTTTCAGGCGAAGGCGCGGCATTACCGTTACACCATTCTCAACCGCCCGACCCGGCCGGCACTGGACCGGACCCGGGTGACCTGGACGCATCGTCCGCTGGATGAGGAACGGATGCGGATTGCCGGCCGCGATCTGATCGGCGAACACGATTTCTCCGCATACCGTGCGGTCGAATGCCAGGCGCGTTCGCCGGTGCGGACACTGCATCTGTTACAGGTGGAACGCGAGGGCGAACTGGTCCGGATAGACGTGGTCGCGAATGGATTTCTGCATCACATGGTTAGAAACATCGCCGGTGTCCTGATGGCGATCGGCGCCGGCAAGCAGGAGATGGATTGGGCGCGGTGTGTGCTGGCGGGTCGCGATCGACGTCTTGGCGGGATAACTGCGCCCCCTCATGGCTTGTGTTTCATGGCGGCGCTGTACCCGGGCCAATTTGAAATACCGCTGCCCGAAGCTGCCTTGTTTGGTGATCTTTCTGTTAGGCTTTGAAGCCTCAAAACGAGCCCTTTTCCCTGATCATGACGAGGCAATCCACTTGCGTGTGAGAATCAAGGTTTGCGGGATGACGCGTGGCGAGGATATCGAGGCCGCGGCACGTCTGGGCGTGGACGCCGTAGGACTGGTGTTCTATCCAAAGAGCCCGCGTTACGTGAGCATCGCACAGGCCCAGAACCTGGTGGCGCGATTGCCGGCGTTTGTCACCGTGACCGGGCTGTTTCTCGATCCGATGCGCGACGACGTCTTGTCGATTCTGGACGTCGTGCGCGTGGATCTGCTGCAGTTTCACGGCAGCGAGACACCGGAATTCTGCCGCAGCTTCAACCGTCGCTATATAAAAGCGGTGCCGATGGGCAGCCAGGTGGATATCGCGGACTACGCCTCGCGTTATGCCGATGCCGCCGCGCTGCTGCTGGACAGTCATGCCGCCGGGCAGAAGGGTGGCACCGGAATCACATTTGAATGGTCTCGGGTCCCCAGATTCAACGGTCCGCCTTTGATACTTGCCGGCGGCCTGAAGCCCGGCAACGTTGCTGCGGCGATCAGCAGCGTTCATCCATACGGTGTCGACGTGTCGAGTGGCGTTGAAAGTGCACCCGGCATCAAGGATGCGCGTCGCATGGCGGAATTCATTGCCGAGGTGAACCGTGTCCCCAACTTCTGAACGTGTGCACAAGCTGAAGGAATCGTTGCGCCGCTACCCCGATGCCGGCGGGCATTTCAGTTCGTATGGCGGCCGCTATGTTGCGGAAACCCTCATGGGTCCGGTGGAAGAATTACGCACGGCTTATCTCAAGTTCCGCCAGGATCCGGATTTCAGAGCCGAACTCAAACGCGACTTGAAGGATTTTGTCGGTCGTCCGTCTCCTCTTTATCTCGCCGAGCGTCTCAGCGGTTCACTTGGCGGTGCGCGAATCTACCTGAAGCGCGAAGACCTGAACCATACCGGCGCGCACAAGATCAACAACGCGCTGGGTCAGGCGCTGCTGGCGAAACGCATGGGCAAGACCCGCCTGATCGCCGAAACCGGCGCCGGTCAGCATGGTGTTGCGACAGCAACGGTTGCGGCGAGGCTGGGCGTTGAATGCGTTGTATACATGGGCGCCGAGGATATTCAGCGTCAGGCAATCAATGTCTTCAGAATGAAATTGCTGGGCGCAACCGTGGTGCCGGTTACCTCCGGTTCGCGCACCCTGAAGGATGCATTGAACGAAGCGATGCGCGACTGGGTCAGCAACGTCGACAATACCTTCTACGTCATCGGCACCGTTGCGGGGCCGCACCCCTATCCGATGATGGTGCGCGATTTTCATGCCTGCATCGGCGAAGAAGCGCGCCTGCAGATTCTGAGCGCCGAAGGCCGTTTGCCCGACGCGCTGGTTGCCTGTGTAGGTGGCGGTTCAAATGCCATCGGCCTGTTTCATGCGTTCCTCGATGATGAACAGGTGAAAATGTTCGGTGTCGAGGCCGGCGGCGACGGTATCGAAAGCGGCAAGCATGCAGCGTCGTTGAGCGGTGGCAGACCCGGCGTGCTGCACGGCAACCGTACTTACATTCTCGACAACGCCGACGGCCAGATTGTCGAAACCCATTCCATTTCGGCCGGACTGGATTATCCCGGCGTCGGTCCCG
>DASUXE010000130.1:0-5252 GCA_036378075.1 Gammaproteobacteria bacterium | reverse complement strand
TGTGAAACAGCGCGCGGACCAGGTCAGTGGCATGTAACCGAGTGTGAAAACTTCGGTTTCGATGTTGTTCCGGAAGCCGAGTACAGCCGCTTCGTTCAGAATTTCGATCAGCGTACTGCGCGTCAATTCAATCGGTGCGGTCCAGCGTATCAGTCCGGACTTGTGCAGCCGTTGCAGGGTTCTGGCGTTGTAGATGTTGATTGCCGGGCCGGTGACAAACGGCAACTTCTTCTCGCTCATCAGTTGCACGGCGGCCATGTCATTGGCTTCGACCAGCAGTTCGCCGTTGTCGCAGAGCCTACTGACGGTGCTCAGTTCCGAATCGGCTTCGATCAGCGTCAGGGTGGAAAGCACCACGGTCTTGCCGGTTTTGGCGAGCTCGCGGGCCAGATCGATCCATTCGGCGGTGTGCAACGCCCGCCGTTTCGAACAGACGGTTTCGCCGAGATAGATCACGTTTACCGGCCAGGTTGCCGCGCGCTGGTAAAAATCCAGCAACGCTTCACGTGACCAGTAATAGGAAACGGGACCCAAAGAAACCTTCATGGCTACCTCTAAAAATTGATCTTTTGCTTTCTGGTGGTGTTAGAAATGACCTCAAAATCCTCATGTATTGGCATATACACTCCGGTTTCTCGGTCATTTCTGCCTACCCAGAAACCAAAATCTCTGATTTTTAGCGGTATCCGCATGTCACATACAATCTCATTGCCACGGACGGTGATACGCGCCCAGCGTTGTTTGCGCGCCCTCCGACAGAGTTTGTAACACAGCGCTCCATTCTTCCTGCACAGTAAAGTTGTCCGCATTTGTGTGCAGGGCATCCAGTGCCGCGCGCCAGATGCGCGTCACCTGGGTGACGTAGGCGGTACCGCGTTGCCGGCCTTCGAGTTTGACGGCCTTGATACCCGCCTTGACGAGTTTCGGCAGGATTTCAAGGGTGTTGAGGCTGATCGGTTCTTCCAGCACGTGAAAAGTCGCATTGGGTATCTTGAACCGGCCTTTGCAGATGACCGGATAGCCGGCCATGTTGCCGTCTTCAAAACGGTCAATCAGGATGCCGTTAAGGCGTGATTCAACTGCGGCGCCGGTGGTGTGCCAACGCACCGCTTCCGCGGGCGAACAGGCACCCGAGGTATTGGGGGATTTGCCGGTTGCGTAGGAAGACAATTGGCAGCGGCCTTCCGCCATGATGCAGAGACTGCCAAAGCCGAAAACTTCGAGATCCACCGGACTTTTTTCTGCGAGCTGCGTGACCTGCGCGAGCGACAGCACGCGCGGCAGCACTGCGCGCTGAATGCCGAACTGCTGCTGGTAGTAGCTGAGCGCAAGCCGGTTGGTGGCGGAGGCCTGCACCGACAGATGCAGTCTGAGCTCCGGATAACGGGTGGCGGCGTATTCGAGCACGCCGATGTCGGCGATGATCAGCGCATCCACGCCGGCATCCGCCGCCACGTCCACCGCGCGTTCCCAGCGCCACCATCCCTGCGGTTGCGGGTAGCTGTTGATCGCGAGAAACACCTTCGCGCCGGCGACGTGTGCGTAATACACCGCCTTGGCGATGTTGTTCTCGTCGAAATTCAAACCGGGGAAATGGCGGGCATTGGTGTCGTTGCTGAGCCCGATGTACACCGCATCGGCGCCGTGTTCAACCGCGGCTTTGAGTGAAGGAAGGTTTCCGGCTGGTACTACCAGTTCCATCAGGGGCCTCGCTGCAGCAACGACAAAATGCGCAGGAAGTTTACTGGCAACCCGCATACCGGGAACTTGATATAGATCATTGAGAGTGGAGGTGACGACGCACAGACTTGTGCCCGGATTTAGACTTGGACCAAGTTCAAGAACATTTCAATGTTCAGGGTGCAGGTGTCACGGGGCTGCAATCCGGCATGTGGCGGCTGACGGATTGGAGAAAAATTCCCCATAGTCATTGGTTGTCACCAAACCTCAATTGCACAGTCACATAACTGACACATTACTTCTTTAACCTTCCCGCCTGTGAATCTAGTACCCCCCCCGGTCCTGCGGGCCGTTTTTATTACAATGGAGATTCAGGCATATGCGTAACAAATATTTGGCGGCTGCGCTGGTGGCGGGGGTTTCCTGCCTTGCCGT
This sequence comes from Gammaproteobacteria bacterium, assembly GCA_036378075.1. Classification (GTDB taxonomy): domain Bacteria; phylum Pseudomonadota; class Gammaproteobacteria; order Natronospirales; family REEB76; genus DASSKW01. The sequence continues at coordinate 3,137 of DASUXE010000130.1, read as the reverse complement.
GCAGGCACACGCTGACAATTCCTGGGCCGACAACACCAAGCTTGGCGGCAAGATGTACGTGGATTTCACCAACATCAACACCCAGCAAGACGGCACCAATGTCGATCCTTATGGTCTCGGTCTGGATGTGAAGCGCTTCTACATCGGTGTCGATCACAAGTTCGACGACATGTGGTCGGCGAATTTCACCACCGACTTCAACTACTCGAGCGCTGACAAGAACACCCAGGTCTACGTGAAGAAAGCTTTCGTGCAGGCTCACTGGAGCGATGCCGCGAACCTGCGTCTGGGTTCGGCCGACATGCCGTGGATTCCGTTCGCGGAAGACATGTACCAGTACCGCTTCGTGGAAAACACCCTGATTGACCGCCTGCATTTTGGCAACTCGGCTGACTGGGGCGTGCACTTCCTGGGCAAGTCCGGTATCGCCAACTACGCGGTATCGGTCGTGAATGGCGGCGGTTACCACAACCCGAGCCGCAGCAAGGGTGAAGACGTTGAAGGCCGCGTGGCGTTCACGCCGGTTGACGGTCTGACCATCGCATTGGGTGGCTACAGCGGCAAGCGCGGTCTGGATACCGAAGCGGTTCCGGCCATACACACTGCCAGCCGTCTCGATGCCCTGGTGAACTACAGGATCTCGTCGTTCCACGTGGGCATGGAGTACTTCTCCGCCGACAACTGGACTGCAGTGGCCAAGACGCCGACCGACAAGGCCGATGGTTACTCGCTGTTCGGCGATTACACCTTCGCCCCCGGCATGGCCGTGTTTGCCCGTTATGACTCTGCCAAGCCCAACAAGGACACCAATCCTTCCTTGAAAGACACCTATTACAACGCGGGTGTCTCGTTCAAGAGCAACGATCAGATCACCTGGGCGGTGGCTTACAAGAGCGAGAAACTGGCTGACAACACCACCGAGCTGAAGACCAATGAAATCGGTGTGTGGGCGCAGATCGCGTTCTAAGTTTCAGGACTCCTAAGCACTTGAGGCGGGCCTTGTGCCCGCCTTTTCTTTACGGGTACCTCTAAAAACCAATCCTTTGGTTTCTGGCGGTGTTGGAGATGTCCTCGAAAGCTTCATGTATTGGCATATACACTCCAGTTCCTCGGCCATCTCCGCCTACCCAGAAACCAAAATCTCTGGTTTTTAGAAATACCCTTGCGGGTTCGAGTTCTGGCTTTATTTACACATTCAGTACGTCGCTGCTGACGTGAGGCAGCCCGTGAAGGCCCGGAATTCGGGCGAAACGCGCCGTCACACAACCGTCATATTGATGTCATACCGTAGTCATGCCACCCGCCTAAAGTGGCGCCTGTCATTATTTGGGCATGTTTTGCAACAGGAGAACGTTATGTTCGGACGATTCATCAAGGCGGCTGCGGTGACCACTCTGGTCGCGGCGGCGGTTAGCGGCGGCGCCGCAATGGCCGACGGCAAGTTGCTGAACGGCGCAGGCGGCACGGCCATCTATCCGGTATTGGCCAAGTGGGCCGATCAGTATCAGAAAGACACCGGCATCGCGGTGAACTATCAGGCCATCGGCTCGGGCGGCGGCATCAAGTCGATCGAATCGAAGACCGTGGAATTTGCCAACAGCGACAAGCCGTTGACCCCGGAAGAACTCACCAAGCAGGGCCTGGCGCAGTTCCCGCAAGTGATCATCGGCATTACGCCGGTGGTGAACCTGCCGGGCATCAAGCCGGACGAAATGGTGCTGGATGGTGCCACCCTGGCTGACATCTATCTCGGCAAGATCAAGAAGTGGAACGATCCCGCGATTGCCAAGCTGAACCCGGGCGTGAGCCTGCCGGATTCCGCCATCACTGTCGTGCATCGCTCGGACGGTTCCGGCACCACCTTCAACTTCACCAACTACCTGAGCAAGGTCTCTTCCGAATGGAAGGACAAGGTCGGTTCCGACACCTCCGTCGGCTGGCCGGTTGGCGTGGGTGGCAAGGGCAATGCCGGTGTGGCCGGTTTCGTGGACCAGATCCGTGGTTCGATCGGTTACGTCGAATACGCCTACGTGATGCAGGCGCACATGACCTACACCCGCATGATCAACAAGGATGGCAAGACGGTGTCCCCGGAGCTGAAGAGCTTCCAGGCGGCTTCCGCCAATGCCGATTTTGGCAAGGTCAAGGATTTCTACCTGATCCTTACCAACCAGCCGGGCGCCCAGAGTTGGCCGATCACCGCCGGCACCTACATGCTGATGCGCAAGGACTACCCGAAGGCGCAGAACAAGCAGGTGCTGGAGTTCCTCAAGTGGGCCCTGACTCATGGTCAGCCCCAGGCTGAGGCACTGGATTACGTGCCGCTGCCGAAGAGCACCGTGAAGCAGATCGAGAAGTACTGGGTGACCAACCTGGGTGTCCGTCTGTAACAGCTGAGTCGAAGGGGCGGCAGGGACGCTGCCCCGGATTTGGGATTATGCCGGGGGCAGCAATGCCCCCGGTTTTTTTGGCCGGGTGACAACAATTACGCCGCGCCAGCCGCTTCCAATGGTTGACACAAGCTCGTGAATTATCAGACAATTCGCGGCTTCGTCCGTGGAGGGGTACTCAAGCGGCCAACGAGGGCAGACTGTAAATCTGCTGGCTTTACGCCTACGTAGGTTCGAATCCTACCCCCTCCACCAGAACAGTATTGAAAACATGGGGTTGCGTTGGTCCAACCCGGTGTTAAGGCCAGTGGAAAGGCCGGATTTTTGAGCCGCGAGCCCCGTTGGGCAGGCGCAGGTTCGGTTGAGCAGGCTGCGCGCGGCGGGTGTAGTTCAATGGTAGAACCTCAGCCTTCCAAGCTGATGGTGTGGGTTCGATTCCCATCACCCGCTCCAATCGGCCGGTAGATGGCGCCCTGACCAGGCGGAAAAAAGTTTGAGTCAGCCCATGTAGCTCAGTCGGTAGAGCACGTCCTTGGTAAGGACGAGGTCACCGGTTCGATTCCGGTCATGGGCTCCAGGTGAGAGGTCCGCCGCGGTGGGCCAATTGTGATCAGGCGTGATGGTAAACAGTAAATAAAATCGGAGTAGCAGTCGTGTCCAAGGCAAAATTTGAGCGCACCAAGCCGCACGTGAACGTGGGGACGATTGGTCACGTGGACCACGGCAAGACGACGCTGACGGCGGCGC
>DASUXE010000129.1:0-3693 GCA_036378075.1 Gammaproteobacteria bacterium | reverse complement strand
GAGCTTCATGTTCATGCGCTCGGGCAGGCCGCCGACATTGTGGTGCGACTTGATCGTCACCGACGGGCCGCCGGTGAACGACACGCTTTCGATCACATCGGGGTAAAGCGTGCCCTGCGCCAAAAACTCTGCCGGTCCTTTTCCGTCCTTTGCGATCTTCTTCGCTTCCGCCTCGAACACGTCTATGAACGAGCTGCCGATGATCTTGCGCTTCTGTTCCGGATCGGTGATCCCTTTCAGCGCCGCCATGAAGCGTGCCTCGGCATCCACGCGGATCACGCGCACGCCCATGTGCTTTGCGAACGTATCCATGACCTGATCGCCTTCATGCAGACGCAACAGGCCGGTGTCCACGAATACGCAGGTCAGCTGGTCGCCGATGGCGCGGTGCAGCAAGGCCGCCACTACCGAGGAATCCACGCCGCCGGACAGGCCCAGCAGCACTTTTCCGTTGCCGACTTTTTCGCGCACCGCATGAATTGCGTCGTCAATGATGCGGGTTGCATTCCACAACGCCTCGCAGCCACACAGTTCCAGCACGAAACGTGACAGGATGCGACCGCCCTGCAGCGTCTGGGTCACCTCCGGATGAAACTGCACGCCATAGAAACGCCTTGCGTCATCGGCAATGGCGGCGCAGGAGGCGTCTTTCGAAACGCCGGTGCGCACAAATCCCGGCGGCAGTTGGGTGACCGAATCGCCGTGATTCATCATCACTTCCAGCAAGGCCTGACCGTCCTTGCCGCTGGCATCCTGAATGCCATCGAGCAACTTCGAAGGGGCCGTGACGGTCATGCGCTCGACACCGAATTCGCGGTGCGAACCGGACTCGACCTTGCCGCCGAGTTGCGCGGCCATGTCCTGCATGCCGTAGCAGATGCCCAGCACCGGCACGCCCAGCTCGAATACCGCGCGCGGTGTCTTGGGTGTCGCTTCACCGACTACCGATTCAGGGCCACCCGAGAGGATCACGCCACGCGGCGCAAATTCACGCAATGCTGTTTCGCTTATGTCCGGTGTGCGGATTTCGCAGTACACCCCGATCTCGCGGATGCGGCGCGCAATCAACTGGGTCCATTGCGAACCGAAGTCGAGGATCAGGATACGCTGGGCGTGGATGTCGGGTTGGCTCATGCTGCGGGTTCCGGCAAAAATCGGTTTCCAAAAACAAGAAAGGCCGCATGGCGGCCTTCCTGCACGCTATTCCGTTCGGTAATTGGGCGCTTCTTTCGTTATGGCTACGTCGTGCACATGACTCTCGCGCATGCCCGCGCCGGTGATGCGCACGAAGCCCGGTTTGGTGCGCATCTCGTCCATGTTCCGGCAACCGGTATAACCCATGCTGGAACGCACGCCGCCCATCAGCTGATGGATGATTGCCAGCAGGCTTCCTTTATAAGGTACGCGGCCTTCGATGCCTTCCGGCACCAGCTTCTCGACTTCGTCGGTGGCGTCCTGGAAGTAGCGGTCTGCCGAACCCTGCTTCTGCGCCATCGCACCCAGCGATCCCATGCCACGATAGGACTTGTAGGAACGTCCCTGATACAACTCGACTTCGCCCGGCGCTTCTTCGGTGCCGGCAAACAGACCGCCGATCATCACTGAATACGCACCGGCGGCCAGGGCTTTGGCCACATCGCCCGAATAGCGGATGCCGCCATCGGCAATCAGCGGCACGCCTTTCCTGGCCAGCGCTTCGGCGACGTTGGCGACAGCGCTGATCTGCGGCACGCCGACGCCGGCAACGATGCGCGTGGTGCAGATCGAACCCGGGCCGATACCAACCTTGACGCCATCAGCACCGGCTTCCACCAGCGCGTGCGCGGCATCCGCGGTCACGATGTTGCCGCCGATAACGGCGAGATCACGATGCTGCTGCTTGAGGCGCCGCACCGTATCCAGTACGCCCTTGCTGTGGCCGTGCGAGGTATCCACGATCACCACATCCACGCCCGCTTCCATCAGCGCCGCTACCCGCGCATCGGTATCCGCACCGGTGCCGACTGCGGCGCCGACCCGCAGGCGGCCGTGTTCGTCCTTGCAGGCATTGGGATAATCCTTGGCTTTCTGGATATCCTTGACGGTGATCATGCCGCGCAGCTGGAACTTGTCGTTCACCACCAGCACTTTCTCGATGCGGTTCTGGTGCAGCTTGTCCAGCACCTCGTCCTTGTCCGCGCCTTCTTTCACCGTAACCAGGCGATCCTTGCCGGTCATGATGTGTGCCACCGGTTCATCGAAACGGGTTTCAAAACGCAAATCACGGCTGGTGACGATGCCGACCAAACGCTCGCCTTCCACCACTGGCACACCGGAGATCTGGTGCGCACGGGTCAGTTTCAGCACATCGCCGACCGTGGTATCGGGCGTGACCGTGAACGGATCCTTGATCACGCCGCTTTCGAATTTCTTCACGCTGCGTACGTGCCGCGCCTGCTCTTCCGGCGTCATGTTCTTGTGCACGATGCCGATGCCGCCTTCCTGCGCCATCGCAATCGCGAGGCGCGCCTCGGTCACGGTGTCCATGGCGGCGGAAACCAGCGGGATATTGAGCGTGATGTCGCGCGTCAGCCGGGTCTTGAGCTCCACATCGCGTGGCAGCACATCCGAGAACGCGGGCACCAGGAGGACATCGTCGAAGGTGAGGGCTTCCTGAAGGATGCGCATGACGGCTCCCGGCTTGCGGTGGGGTTAAACCGATCATTATAAACTTTCCGGCCTACCCGGGTAAAACCTCCCTCCAAGCGCCCTTTTGCCGGCCGGCGCCGGTCGCTATGATGGCGCATGGCAACCCCTACGGATTCATCCCCTGCCCGCCAGATCTATACCGTCTCGGCGTTGAATCGCGCGGCCCGCGGCCTGCTCGAAACCGGCTTGCCGCTGCTCTGGGTTGAAGGCGAGCTGTCGAATCTGGCGCGGCCCGCCTCCGGGCACCTCTACTTTTCACTCAAGGACGCCAGCGCCCAGGTACGCTGTGCCCTGTTCCGCAACCGGGCCAGCCTGCTGCGCTTCACCCCCAGGGACGGCCAGCATGTGCTGGTGCGGGCACGGGTCAGTCTGTACGAACCGCGCGGCGACTATCAACTCCAGATCGAGCACATGGAAGACGCCGGCCACGGTGCCTTGCAGCGGGCCTTCGAGGAACTCAAGAAGAAGCTCGCCGCGGAAGGTCTGTTCGATGCCGCCAGCAAGAAGCCCTTGCCTGCTGCGCCACACACCATCGGCATCGTGACCTCGCCGTCCGGCGCCGCCATCCGCGACATCCTGAGCGTGATCCGGCGTCGATATCCGGTCGCGCGCGTGATCGTGTATCCGGTGCCGGTCCAGGGCGAAGGTGCGGGCGCGAAGATCGCCGCCATGCTGCAGACGGCCTCCACACGTGCCGAATGCGATGTGCTGATCGTCAGTCGCGGAGGCGGTTCGCTGGAAGATCTGTGGGCATTCCATGAGGAAATCGTCGCACGCGCCATCCATGCCTGCCCGATTCCGGTGGTCAGCGGCGTGGGCCACGAAATCGATTTCACCATTGCGGATTTTGTCGCCGACGTGCGGGCGCCGACCCCCACCGGCGCCGCCGAACTCGCCACGCCGGACAGCAGCGAGTGGCTGCAAGCATTAAGCAATCTGCGCACCCGGATTGTGCAGGCGCAGAACCGATCGCTAGCCAACCTGCGCGAGCGGATCGAGTGGTGT
>DASUXE010000128.1:0-4030 GCA_036378075.1 Gammaproteobacteria bacterium | reverse complement strand
GAACGCGTCATCGGGAATGGTGCCGTTTATGACATCGGAGGGCAGTTCCCAGCTGTCCGGCTCCCAGTACACGCTTGAATCGTCCGGGCCATCGGCCGAATTTATATAGCTAGTCGGATCTGCAGTTGGATCGGTCCAAGTGAATTTTTTGGTGCTGTACCGTCCGGCGATGCCGTTGCCATCGGCATCGATGTGCCACGCGTAATGTGCGCCGGCCAAGGGCTCCGGTGTGACATACGTGAGTTCCAGACGCATGCCACCCAAAGTCCAGTAGCTCAAATTACCGTCCGGAGATGGCTGGGTGGGATTGGAAGGGTCGATACTTTGTCCGCCCACCGGCTCCAGATCATCTGCTACCTGGTAATACACATGCAGGCCGGGTGCTTCGACCTGCCAGAGAATGTTACTGGGATCGGCATTATCGTAAAGACTCAAGGCTTCGAGGTCACTGCCCTGTACGTCGTTGAGCGACCCGAGATGCGTAAAGGTGACGTTGCCGTCGGCACCGAGGACCGCCAATTCCTCGTCTCCGCCTACCGCAAAGATCAGTTGCTGGGGCGCGGCGCCTATGGTCGGCAATAACGGGTAGGCGCTACCAGTCAAGCTGTAAACAAGTTCGGCCTGTATCGCATCCAGATTGCTGTTGCTCAAGAGCGCATTCATGATGCCGCTACTGCCAGTTGGGCCGGTCAGGTCAATCGTCTGGCTGCTCGTGGTCGTACCTGAACCGCTTTTCTGCGAAAGTGTCAGACTCTGCAGTGCCAGATCCAGCACCGAGAACGCCATCTCCGGCCGGTATGGCCATTGATATACGGCCGGCGGCGTGCTCAGGTCGCTCCCTAGATATTGGTATTGATCGCGGAGCTGGTTACTTGCCGCCTCGTCGTACACCGGAATTCGCAGCGGCACATAATGGCTCGGGCGATAGGACAACCGCGTGCCATCACCTGATCCGGAATCCACTGCGCTGATGAAGTTCGAGGGATCGTATTTGGGCTCACCCGAGACATCAATATAGAAATGGTCGGTGCTGAGGTCCTGCCCCCGCAGTTGCACCACCTGCGTGTGCACGCCCGGCATGATGGAGAATTCTGCCAAACCATTCTTGTTCAGACCCGTGCTGCCACTTCCCGCCGCACCTTTGACAACCCCGAGATTGCCGTCCTTTGATATCACTTTGGCCAGACGGCCGGTATAGCTGAAGCCATCCGGCGTACTCGGCAAGGCGGTGCCATCCTCATCCAACCAGATCGTTTTGATGACAACGTACGTGTCGCTTGCGAGCGCATCGCCTTGGTAGCCAATTAAATGATGCGCATCTTTGTCGTCAAGGGTATAGGTCCGCTCGGCTTCGATTTTCAAATTGGGCGGCGCCAGGGCAATGTCCGCGTGGTTGACATCAAGCGAGCCCGCGGTACTGGTACTCGGTGTCGTGGTCTGCCTGCCCGGCGCTTGAAGCGCCAGCGTGGCAGTACCGATGTAACCGGTCTTCCTGTTTACCGCCACCACTTCGACTTGCTCACCCGGCCGCAGACTATCAAAGTGATGCGGATTGCTGTCGCTGCTTTTTAAATTCACTTGCCATGCAGTATCCGTCACACCTGCGTTGCTGGTCGCATCCCAGCCCTGGCTGCCCGGGATGACCACGCGGTAATGCAACACCGGGTTACCGGCATCGTCGTGCGTGATATCATCATCCGATAAGTTCTTTTCGCTTGCGATCAGTTTCCCGTCGCTGACCCGATAAACATACAGGCTGGTATCCTTCGCGTCCTCCAGACTGATTTGCTGCAATAAACCTTCGTTATTGAAATCAGGGGCATAATCGACGACACGCTGAAAGTCCGCGGGAGGTGACGTCGAACCGGCACTTGGCGCGGTGGATGCGGGCTTGCTCAGCCAAACGTCGTACTTTGTTGGGCCACCATGACTTGCTGCCGCCGGTGCGATTTTATCCGTATAGTGATCTCCATTGAAATCGATCGCTGTCGCTGCCGGGCTGATGGTCGCAGGCGCCGGAGGGGCATCATCGTGATAGCCTGTCTTGTTTTTTGTGGTAATCACCGGATCGGACACCTTCGCGGTGTTATCTGTCTCGTTTGTGAATCGCAAGGTACCCGAAATCATCGTGACATCCACCGGAATATGCAGTTGTGCCCGCGAGGTTGCAATAGTTGCCGTGATCGCCTGTATTTCGGTCGTTGTATCAATGGCTTCCTGACTTGTGCCTAGCGGCACTTCGCCATATCCATCACAAAAATAATAGGCGGGTACTGATCGGAAGTAGTAATAGGCGGTTGGCGACGGCGCTGCAGGATTAAAGGGTTTGTATTTTAGACCCACATTCAACGTGTAATGATATTCATCGGTGTACCCCGGACAAGCGGGGAAATTCATTAGCAGGCGGAACTTTCCATCATCCTGCGTAAACGTAGTGTACGTTGAATAGCCATTCGATGTGATTTTCGCATCCACCACCGGCGACAACGGGGTCACGCCCGGTCGTCCGATGTCCACATCGTCGTGACTGGTATCGCCTGGGGCGGGTGGCAGGAACGCCGCTCGCAAACCGATTGTATACGCACTGGTCCGGCGTATTTGACCTTTGGCGTTCAGTAAGACTGATTTAATGTTGTCCGGCAAATGCTGGAGATTGCCACTGGTCAGATCAACCGGGAATTCCATCAATATCACGCCCTGAGAACTCAACACGGATATATCTGGGATAGTTTCCGGGGCCCGCACCAACACAGACTTGATGGAGTCATTTGCCAATGCTGGAGTCGAAACCGAAAACTTGATCTGCTTACCGCTGGTGCCATACTTGATGCCGTAGAAACCTCCGTTTGAAATGGACAAGTGAAGGTCCTTATTGTAGGCATCTGCCGTTAGAATATACGCGCCACGCGCTACACCATTCTGATTGGCATTGAGATACGTTTCATAATTTGAAACGATACTGCGATAGACATCCCCACTCATCACCCAGTCCTTGGCATCGTCGCCCACTTCTTCTACGGGCCAGGAACCGTTTCCACTGGTAGCCCCTGCAACAATCACGCCGTTGTCGTCATATTGCACGTATTCCGGATAGCCGTTTGGGCCCAGCACCAGGCCGCGCGTATCCACCACGCCATCTTGATAGGCAGTGCCGCCGCTGCCCTGCGCCAGCGCCGGAAGCAGAAGCAAGCCGCCCAATACACTCGCTTGCAGCATCCCACACATTACGTTTGAAAATCGATGCTTCACCACTTAACAACCTTCTCTTGAAATTGAAGACCCGCGTGCTCTGACGACCGGGATTGCTTCGCGCTGCTCGCAATAACGGAATGGGAAGCAGCGTGGGTCAGCATGTCACTGCCCCTCTCCCAACGCAGAGCGCAACTGACCCAGCGAAGTGATTTTTCCGTCCCGGTAATCAGTCAGGATGGTTTGACTGGCCGTATTCACAATGGCATAGCCGATGTAATCTAGGTTCTGGAGTGGCAACGACCCAACGCTTGTAATCGTATGACCGCTAATAGTGCCGACACCAACCGGCTCAATCGTCTGCGTATCCGGATCATACCCAAGCATGACAACCAAGGTGCCGTCTTGCGGGACGTAGCTGTAACTGCCATACAGCGCGGGCATCTCAATCGTGATCCCCACACTACCCTGCACAGCAACGCCCGAGGGTTGCAGGCTATAGAGCCACTGAGGCATCGCACCCTTGGCAACCGGATAACTGAATTGCCCGGCCGTCTGGAAATCCAGATGCAGATTGCCAGATTCGCGCCCGGTGTCGGCGAAGATAAGTCGTGCCTGGCTCAGATCGAGCGTGAGGGCGTTATCGGGGAAGATTGCCTGTGCCTCATGACTGGAGACAGTGACATAGGGCGTATTGGTGTTAATGGTTGCCAGCTTCATGGGCGGCAACACATTCAGCCGGCTCAACTGTACATCCGCAGTGGTATGTAACGAGCCGTAGGTCCCATCTTTCATCTTGTCGTTAATCACAACGTCGTACCGCCCTGCCGGAATGGCGGTG
>DASUXE010000127.1:0-4823 GCA_036378075.1 Gammaproteobacteria bacterium | reverse complement strand
TGCCCCGGCGCTTCCCGCGCTTCACCAAAGCCTGCCGATTTGAGACGGACTTGGCAAGTTTGCCGCCCACCCTGGGGTAACATGAGCCGGCCTTCCGGACACAGGCTCGCCTGGGAGAACTCATGAAGCGTTTTGCACTGCTCGCGCTGCTGACGGTCCTGGGCGGCTGGCTGTTCCTGCACGGCAGCGCGCCACGTCTGGACGGACAACTCGAGATTGCCGGTCTGCACGCGCCGGTGACGGTGACCCGCGACAGCCTGGGAGTGCCTGTGATTCAGGCTGCCGATCGCCAGGATGCAGCCCGGGTGCTGGGGTTTCTGCACGCCCAGGACCGGTTCTTCGAGATGGACCTGATGCGGCGGCTGGCGGCCGGCGAGCTGTCGGCGCTGGTCGGCCCCGGAGCCTTGAAGCTGGACAGGGCGCACCGGCTTTACCGCCTGCGAAGCGTCGCGCAACAGGTGATTGCGGAAGCCACGCCGAAACAACGTGCATTCCTGACGGCCTACGCCGAAGGCGTGAATGCCGGTCTCAAGGCATTGCGCACCTGGCCGTTCGAGTACGGTCTGCTGATGACGCGCCCCCGGCCATGGCTGCCGGAAGACTCGGTGCTGGTCATCGATGCCATGTATTTCAATTTGCAAAGCCCCGCGGACCGGCGTGAATCGGATCTGGCCCTGATGCGCGAGACCTTGCCGGCGGCACTGATGAATTTTCTCAATCCCCGCGGTACCCGCTGGGATGCCCCCTTGCAGGGTGACGCCAGTCAAAATGCCCCGATTCCCGGCCGCGACGTCGTGGATTTGCGCAAGCGGCGATTGATGGGCGCTGGTATCCGTGCTGGCGGGGTGCCGACGCAATTGCACCGCGATATCGGCAGCAACAATTTTGCGGTCGCGGCGCCACACAGCGCCGACGGTCATGCGATTCTGGTCAACGACATGCACCTCGGTCTGTCGGTGCCGAACATCTGGTATCGCGCGCAGATCAATTATCCCGACCCGCAACACAGCGGCCGTGAGATTACAGTGACTGGCGTGACACTGCCCGGCCTGCCGGTGGTGGTGGTCGGCAGCAACCGCCATGTGGCGTGGGGTTTCACCAACAGCTATGGCGACTGGGTCGACCTGGTGCAGTTGCACACGGATCCGACCGATCCCAGCCGCTATCTGACGCCGGATGGCTGGCGCAGTTTTGTGCATCACCAGGAAATCATCCGCGTGAAGCATCAGCGCAGCGTCAAGTTCGATGTCACTGACACCATCTGGGGTCCGGTCGTCGAGCCGGGGCACGACGGGATCGTGCGCGTGGCGCACTGGATTGCAGCGCAACCTCAAGCGACCAACCTCGAACTCGGCGACATGGATTACGCCGATGACATTCAGGCGGCAATGGCGGTCGCCAATCGCGCCGGAATCCCGGCACAGAATTTCGTGGTAGTGGATGCAAGCGGGCACATCGCCTGGACCATCGCGGGACGTATCCCGCTGCGCAGCGGCTACGATCCGGAATACCCGGCTTACTGGGACAAGCCGGGCGTTGGCTGGCAAGGCTGGCTGGCGCCGGAAAAATATCCACGCATCGTGAATCCGGCCAACGGTCGTTTGTGGACCGCGAATGCGCGCGTGGTGGATGGTGTGATGCTTCGACAGATCGGCGACGGCGGTTATGATCTGGGCGCACGTGCGCAGCAGATACGCGACGATCTCATGGCGCAGGACAAATTTACCCCGGCCGATCTGCTGCACATCGAACTGGATGATCGTGCCGTATTTCTCGGACGCTGGCGCTCCCTGTTGTTGAGACTGCTGACACCGGAACGCACCCTGCAGGACCCGAAGCGTGCCGAATTCCGCCGCGATGTCGCAGCGTGGGGTGGCCAGGCGGCCACCGATTCGATCGGTTACCGGCTGGTGCGCGAATTTCGCTTGCGCGTTGACGACATGGTTTTCAATTCGCTGCTGGCATCATGCAAGCGAGCCGATCCGGACTTCGATTATCAGCATCTCACCCAGCGTGAAGCGCCACTGTGGGCGCTGGTCGTGCAACAACCGATGAACTTGCTGGATGCCCGATACCGGTCGTGGAATGACTTGTTGCTGGCGGGTGTTGATTACGTCATAGACGACCTGTGGGTGCCGGGTCACGGCCTGACTACCCGCACCTGGGGCGAGCAGAACACGGTGCGTATCCGGCAACCACTGAGCCGCGCACTGCCGTTGCTTGGTTATTGGCTGGACATGGCGCCGGTGCAGTTGCCGGGCGACAGTAACATGCCGCGGGTGCAGGGCACGGACTTTGGCGCGTCCGAACGCATGGTGGTGGAGCCGGGACATGAGCAGAATGGCATTTTCGAGATGCCGACCGGGCAGAGCGGCTATCCGCTGTCACCGTTCTACCGCAACAGCGAACCGGCCTGGGAACGGGGACAGGCCACACCGTTTCTGCCCGGTGAGGCCGTGCATACACTGGTATTCAAACCGGGGAACTGAGCGAAGCTGAGTGAGATTTGTGCCGAAGAAGGCGGAGGTCAGAGTAATCCGGAAGAAAGATTGCCGGCATCCGGCGCAACCTGTTGCTGCCGGTTTTCAATCCAGTTGATCAGGACATCCATTTCCCGCACGTCCGCCCGGGCGTTACGCGCATCCAGTTCGTGCACGCATACCCCCTGTTCGGATGCATGAATGTAGTTCTGGGTGTCGCGGAATGTCGCCACGAACGGAATTTCCAGCGTGTCGAGAAAACGCCGCAGCTTGTCGTACATCTGGGTATGTTTTTTGACCCGGTTGGCGACTACGGCGACCCGGTCCGAGCGGCGCTCGATGCGACCGGCGATCAACAGATCGGCGATACAGCGTGACGCCGCGTGAATATCGATGTCGGAGGGCAGCACCGGAATCAGGATGGCATCGGCGCCGCGCGTGACGTCCTGCAAACGCATCGGTTCCAGGCCGGCCGGCGTGTCCACGATCAGGCGTTCAGTGCCGGGAGGAATCCGCAACTGAAAGCTGCGGGTGACACGGCTGCCGCGTTCGGTGCCTTGAATGCCGGTGATCTGGGCGCGCTTCTGGCCGCGGTTGGCAAGCCAGCGCAGGCTCGAACCCTGGGGATCCATGTCGAGAATCGCGGTGCGGAAATCGTGCGAGGCGTAATAACCTGCCAGGTTCGTAGACAGGGTGGTCTTGCCGCAACCGCCTTTGGTGTTAAGGACCACTACGCGCAGCAACGGCCGCGTTACCCGCGGCGCCGACTCTGGCTCGGTGGGCCTGGGCAGCGGCTGGGTCGCCATCGGGTTGTTACGCCACAAATTCAGGTTTGACATGTCAAACGGTTTCCACGTCCACGCTGACGGCAGCAAGTAATCGTTCAGGATTCAAAGCCATCGTCTTGAATATACATAAGTTTAGTCGCTTGTGTTGGGACGTCCAGCCCATTTAACCGTAATCTGACCGGTGTGAGCCGCGATTGTGGCGGTATCTCCGGTCCCGGGATGCCCGTGGACGATATGGAGCATATAGTTATCGCCCCCGTGCGGCTGTGACCCAGGTCCCAGTAAGCCGGCGGGCCCGCTGGATCGAAACTGTCACCCGCGGAGGGTAGGATGGCACCGGTTATGTTGCCGGGGCACGGGCGGACTGAGCCCACGGGGGAAACGCGGACATGAACGACAGTCAGGAGATCAATCGCGGCACCCGGGGTCCACGCGTGGGCCTGGTGTTGCCGGGCGGCGGCGCGCGAGCCGCCTATCAGGCCGGGGTGTTGAAGGCGATTTCCGAATTGCTGCCACCTGACAGTCCGAACCCCTTTCCGGTTATTGCCGGCACCTCGGCGGGCGCCATCAACGCAGCCCTGATTGCCAGTCGTGCACGCCATTTCCACGAAGGCGTCCGGCATCTGGTGGGCGTCTGGGAGAACATCCGTACCGACCGGGTGTTCCGTACCGACAGTCTGACCATCCTCAAGACCGGCATGGTCTGGCTGATTACCCTGCTGCATGCCGGGTTTGGCCGCTATAACCCGATTTCGCTGCTCGACAACGCGCCATTGCGGCACTTGCTGGAGCAGCACATCGTATTTGCGCATTTGCAGCAGGCCATTGATGACGGCGCGCTGGATGCACTCGCCATCACCGCATCGGGTTATTCCTCGGCACGCTCGATCAGTTTCTACAAGAGCCGGGCCGGGATGCAGCCCTGGCACCGGATGCGACGTCTGGGGCAACCGTCGGAGTTGCGGCTGGATCACATCATGGCTTCGGTGGCATTGCCGATGATCTTTCCCGCGGTGCGAATCGGCCGCGAGTATTTCGGTGACGGTTCGATGCGGCAATCCGCGCCGCTGAGTCCCGCGGTGCATCTTGGCGCCGAACGTGTGCTGGTCATCGCAGTGCGCAACGAACAGGCCAACCGCTTGCCCGACAGCGATGCCGAACCGGCCTATCCGTCACTGGGACAGATTGCCGGTTACATGCTCGACACCCTGTTCATGGACAGTATCTACGGCGATCTGGAACGCCTGCAGCGCATCAACGATACTGTGAGCCATATTCACGACAGTCCGACCCCGCTCAAGATTATCGAAACCATGGTGGTGGTACCAAGCGAAGATATCCGCGAGATCGCCCAGCGACACAAGCATGAGTTTCCGCGCAGCGTACGCTTGTTGTTGCGCGGGGTTGGCGGACTGCATCGCAGTGGCAGCCAGTTGCTGAGCTATCTGTTGTTCGAGAGCGGGTACTGCCGGGAGCTGGTGGCGCTGGGTTACAAGGACGCGATGGCGCAGGGAGACAGGTTGTTGAAATTCATGACCATCGAGTCTGCAACCAG